>JACPYM010000064.1 GCA_016196035.1 Acidobacteriota bacterium
GGAACCCGGCACGCCAGCCACGCACGCCCCGGATGGGGCGCAGGACTGAGCTTGCCCGCTACGCTATTGCAACTTCTATGCGGACACGGGAGCAAGGTTAGACACCGTTGTGTGGCTGTTGATTGGGGAGGCTTGTCCTGCGCCCCTCCCGGGGCGCGGGGCGTGTGCGCCTGCTTCCGGTGGTTGCGGCTAGGCCTCCACCACCGGCTAAAATCCGCTGTGCCTTCGGCACACAGAGGGTGTCAACCTTTCTTGCAATTCTTCGCCTGCCTAACATCAGTTGATAATGCATCAGCGGGCGCGCTACGGAACGTTTGCCGAGCGACTTCAATGCGAGGTCTCGCGTTTGCGCGGCGGCAGCACAAAATGTTTGCCGCTCACATTCAAGGTGGTGAAACGCGCGTAATGCACCATCCCCGAACCCAGGCCGGGCGAGAGTGAAACCAGCCCCATCTTCAAATCATCGAAATACAGCACGCAGCCAAAGCCCGCGTCTGACAAGCAGGGGCCGTGAAAAAAGCGCTGCGTCTGGATTTCGGTGAGCAGCAACTGGGCGATCAGCACCTCGCGGTTGACCATGCGTTTGAGAATGCTCTCAAGGATGGGCATCAACTCTTCCTGGAAGTCGGAGGTCGCCGCGACACCGGCCTGGATGAAGGTTTCGTTCTCACCCAGATGATCGAAAAAGAAGGCGAAAACCTTGCCGAATTCCTCTTCGTTTTGCAGCAGGTCGCGCAGTTGTTCCAGCCGTTGCCATTCCATGGGGAACCTCGTCACTTTGTCACGCCGCGGGCCGACGTTTCGATGAATTGGATTAAGTAATCAATCTCAGGTGTGCCGCTCAGCTCGGCTTTCATGCGTTCCAACGCCTGCGCAGTGTTCAGCTTCGCCGACAGCAGCAAGTGAAAGGCGTGCTGGATATGGCGAATCGCTTCGTTGCTGAAGCCTTTGCGCCGCAAGCCAAGCGTGTTGGCGCCATAACACGACGCGTGATTGCCGACCGTGCGCGCGTAAGGCAACGCATCTTTTACCACGACCGAATAGCCGC
Source organism: Acidobacteriota bacterium (assembly GCA_016196035.1). Classification (NCBI taxonomy): domain Bacteria; kingdom Pseudomonadati; phylum Acidobacteriota; species Acidobacteriota bacterium. Next base: position 1,049 of record JACPYM010000064.1, read on the forward strand.
CGATGAAAGCGTGATCGCCGACGCGGCAAAATTGATGCACGCCGCTGTAAGCGCCCACCGTCACGTGATCGCAGATCGTGACGTGCCCGGCCAGCGTCGCGGCATTGGCAAAAATGTTGTGCGATCCGACCTGACTGTCGTGCCCGACGTGCGCCTGGGCCATAAACAGATTGTCGTCGCCCACGTGCGTGATGCCGCCGCCGTTGGTCGTGCCACGATTGAGCGTGACGTATTCGCGGATGACATTGCGCTGACCGATGACGAGATGCGTCTCTTCGCCTTTGAATTTCAAATCCTGTGGCGGTTGGCCAATCGAGGCGAAGGGATAGACGCTAGTGCCGCTGCCGATTTCGCAGGGGCCTTCAACGACGACGTGCCCGGCAATTTCTATGTCGTCGTGCAATTTGACGTGCGCGCCGATGAGCGAATACGGGCCGACGCTGACATTGCTGCCGAGTTCGGCGCTGGCACTGATGATCGCGGTGGGATGGAGCATAGCTTCAGTTGTCGGTCGTCAGTTGTCGGTTGTCGGTTGCCAATCGAAAGGGTTCTTTCAAACCGACAACTGACGACCGACAACTGGCAACTATTTCTTGCGGTCAGCCAGCGCGGAAGAGATGTTGGCCTCGGCGACCAATTGACCATCCACAAACGCCTCAGCATGCAGCTTGGCATAGCCCATTTTGTATTTGAGCACGGTGACTTCGAGGCGCACCTGATCGCCAGGCACGACAGGACGGCGGAATTTGGCTTCGTCAATGCCGGTGAAATAGAGCAGCTTTTCGTCGCGGTTGGGGATTTCGCGAAACAGCAAAATCGCGCCGGCCTGCGCCATCGCTTCGATAATCAGGACGCCGGGAAATACGGGCGCGCCGGGAAAATGGCCCTGAAAGACGTGCTCATTCATCGTGATGTTCTTGATCGCCACCAAACGTTTGAGCGGCTCGATCTCAAGTACACGGTCAACCAGTAGCATCGGGTAACGATGCGGGATGATGTTTTGAATTTCGTTGATGTCCATTGGTGTCAGTGGTCAGTGGTCAGTGGTCAGTGGTCAGTGAAAAAGCCATTCGACTAGCCGTTGATCATTGGGCACTTTTATCAAGCTCTTTTTCCAGTTTTTTCAAGCGGTCGAACAGTTCAGGCAAACGCCCATACAGCACCTGCGATTTGCGCCAGGCCTGATAATCCATCGCCGGCATCATACCACCGACCAGTTTGCCCGCTGCGACGCTTTTGGTCACGCCGGTGCGCGCGGTAATGGTGACGCGGTCGCCAACCGTGATGTGCTGGTTGGTGCCGATTTGCCCGGCGATGATGCAGGCCTTGCCGATTTTCGTCCCACCGGAAAAGCCCGCGAGCGCGGCAACGACGGTGTCTTCGCCGATTTCGACGTTGTGGCCGAGCTGAATCAGGTTGTCGAATTTCGCGCCGCGCCGGATGCGCGTTTCGCCAAAGCCCGCGCGGTCTACGCAACAGTTCGCGCCGAGTTCGACATCGTCTTCGATCACGACGCGGCCCACTTGCAAGAGCTTGCATTGCCGCCCCTGCTCATCGGGCGTGAAGCTGAAACCGTCCGCGCCGATCACCACGCCGCTGTGAATGCGGCAGCGCGCGCCGATGAGCGTGTCGTCATACACCGAAACATTGGCGAAGAACACCGAGTCGTCGCCGACCGTGCAGTGATCGCCGATGACCACACCGGGATGCAGCGTGACGCGGTCGCCGATGTGCGAGTTGCGTCCAATCGTGACGCGCGGGTGGATGGAGCAATCCGCGCCGATGGCTGAGCCTTCGCCCATTGCCAAGTCTGCGCTGACACCGCGCGCGACGTAAGGCTTGCCGTAAAACAGTTGAATGGCGCGGGCAAAGGCGAGTTTTGGGTTGGGGGCGCTGAGCAAATTGCTATGGGCCAGCGCCGGATGTTCGGCCAGTTTGCGGGGCACGATTAAGGCCGTGGCGGCGCAACTGGCGGCAGCGGCCAGCCGCGCGGCTTCGGCGACAAAAGTCACGGTGCCCGCTTGTGCAGCGTCGAGCGGCGCCACGCCGGTGATTTCAGCGTCGCCGTCACCATGCCACTCAGCGCCGATTCGTTCTGCTAGTGCCGCCAACTTCATCGCATCTTCTCCGCACAAAACAAAAGGCAGCAGCCAACCGCGGAACGCTGCTTTTCCGGGCTGCCTGCTGCCTACTGCTTACCGCTGACTGCCTACTTCTTCGGCGCTGCTGCCGGAGCCGCGCCACCGGGGTTGGCCTTGTTATATTCCTTCATGAAATCTTCGGTGATGTCAGAGGTCGCCGAAGCAAACAATAGCACGCCCGCCTGTTGCGCCGCGCCGGCTTCAATCACCAACACAATGCCGCGCTGCTGGCAGTAGGTTTCGAGCAACTTGCCAACCTTGTCATAAACCGGCCCTTGCACGTCGCCCAGCCGCTTTTGGCCGAGCGCTTCGTAATCCTCATTCAACCGTTTGAGGCGGCGCTCTTTTTCAGTGCCTTCCTCGACCCAGCCATTGCGCACGGCGGCGCTGACCGTGGCGCCCTGGGTATTGATTTTGTTTTTGAGGTTCTCGACATCCGCCTGCAAGGCCTCCAGTTCTTTGCGCTTCGGTTCGAATTCAGTGTTGAGCGCATCGAGCTTTACTTTTAGATCATTGAGGCCGACGCGAAACGCGGCGGTGTTGAGCACCGCAATTTTACCCTCAGCGCCCGTGCCGCCCGTCGCGGCAGCCGCAGCGGGTGCCGCAGTGGTGCGCGACGGTGGGGTTGGGGTTTGTGCGAAAGCGGCCAGCGACAATGCGCTGAGCAACGCCACGGTGAAAAACATTCTGTTCATCTTTGTCATACTCCTTACGGCTCCTTACGGGATCGAAATATAGAATTGCCACAGCTACTTGGCCGCCGTCGCCGGCGCAGGGTTCGCTTTATTATATTCTTTGATGAAATCGTCGGTGATAAAGGCCGCTGTCGCGGCATACACGACTAACGCGGATTCGCGCAACTTCCCGGCTTCAAGCACTTGGGTAATGCCCTTTTGCGCGCAATACTGTTCGAGGAATTTGCTGATCTTGTCATAGATCGCGCCGGTTTCCTCCTGTTCGCGTTTCTGCGCCAGCGCCTGGGCGTCTTCGCCCTTGCGCGCTATTTCCTTTTGCAGGGATTGAATCTGTTCCTGCAGGCCAGCCGACTGTTGCGGGGTCAGGTTCGTCGCTTCCTGCAAGGTCTTTTGTTTGGCTTCCAGCGAGGTTTGCATGGATTCCAGTTCACGCTGTTTCGGCCCAAATTCGACTTGCAGCTTTTCGTATTTCACTTTGAGTTCGCCGATTTCGGTGCGAAAGGCGGCCAACTCAAGAATGCCGACCTTGGTTTTGCCAGCATCCTGCGCCACGGCACTCAACGACAGCACCAGCATGAGTGCGGATAGCCGCAGGATAAAATTCGATTTCAGTTTCATTGAAAAATCATCTCCTATCTTTTCGTAAGCGCCTCAACCAGCGCCCCAACCTTGCTTAAAACGTGCGTCCCACGCTAAACCGCACTGCGGTGCGCCGTTCGAGAAAGAGCACCTTGGGATCGGTCAAATCGGTCTTCGCCTGCGGGTTGTAGGCAAAAATCAGCCGGAACGGAACGTTGATCACCGGCATCTGCACGCGGATTTCCATGCCGAAAGAAGAGCGGATGTCGGAAAACAATTTCTGATTGGCTTGCGAGTTGCGCAGGATGTTGTAACTACGCGAATCGCCTTCCAAGAAGATCGTGCGGTAACCAATCGGATTGCCTGAATCATCACGCGGCGCACTCGCCAATTCTTCCGCCGTCGCCACGCGACCCGCCTGATTGAGCGTCACGCCGTTGGGGGCAATCTGCTGATTGATATAGCCGGTATTGGTGGTCTGATCTTTGTATTTGCGCGCGTTGAAGACCGAACCGATGTCGGCAAAGGCGGCGATTGCCAGAATGCTGACGATGGGCACGCGGTATTCCAGGTTGTAAATGAACTGGGTGTCGCCCCCGATGGGCGTGAAAAAGCGCTGCGCATTGACGACGTTGCAATTCGCCGACGGCGTTTCGGTGCAGCCTTTCTCTGGCGCTTGGAAAGTAAAATTGCGAATCACGCTGGAATCCACCTGCCCGACGGGCGGGTTAATCAGCCGGGTCGAATCGTTCGGATCAACGACTTTCGCCACGACGTTCTTGGTCGAAAGGAACGAATCGCTCGCCACGACCGGCGAAATGGAGCGGATGTTATAGCCACGAATGTCGTATTCGCCGCCCAGGAAAAAGCGTTCGTAAATCGGGATGCCGCCGATAAACGAGAGCGAGCAAATGTCGCGCACGCGGTCGCAACCGTCGAAAGAACTGCCATAGGTGCGAATGTGGTCAGCGCGAAACCGCATCGCCAGCACGTGCGGTTTATCCGAACGACGGTGGAAGACCGGCATGAAGCGTTTGTATTCGAGCGAGGGCGCAAACGTGCTGACGTCGCCGCCCAGAAAGCCGCCTGCCAGTGAGAGGCCCAGGAACAGGCTCTGCCCACGGGTCGGATCAAGCGAAGCGTTGGTCGAATTATAAAAAAGCGACGGGACAATGCGGCTGGTGATGATGCGCGGTTGCGCAAAGGTCACCGGGATGTCGTTTTTCGGGTCGCCGTCACGATTGACCTTCGGGTCTTGCGTGCTCGTTGCAGTCAGCGAGTATGACAACCCTAACCGCGACAGTCCCGCGAAGCTGCGCACCTTGCGTCCAAAAAAGGTGTTGGCAAAAATCGCCGCCGGCGCCGACATGCTGACCGTGCCGCCCACCGTGTTCTGCGTGAAGAGCGTATCGGCGTTCAAACTGGACAGCCCGAAGAAACTGGCTTGCAGTTGTTCGGTCGCGTTATTGAAATTGAACCCGGAGCCGATGAACTGATACTTCTGCGCAAACAACTGCAAGCCCAGACTGACGGGTTTGCCCAGAAAGTATGGCTCGGTGAAACTAATGCTGGCCGCCAATTGCCGGTTACCACCTGATAGCGAAATGCCCAGCGATTCGCCGTAACCTAAAAGATTGTTCGTCTCGTACTGCACACCAAAAAAGCTGCCCTGGAAACCGGATACGCCGCCGTTGACTGAAATCTGCTGGCGGCCTTTCTCTTTGACCTGCAAATCAATGTCTACGGTTTGGTCGCGGTCGTTCGTGCGCGTGATCGCATCTTTATCCTTGATCTCGTCAAAGAGGCCGAGTTGGTTCAAGCGCAAGACCGACAAATCCCAATACCGTTTGTTATACGGGTCGCCTTCGTTGACAAGCACTTCGCGGCGCAGCACCACGTCGCGCGTGTTGGTGTTGCCGATGAATTCCAAGCGCCGCATGGTGAACTGGCGGCCTTCGTCCACTTCCAACGTCACTTCGACTTCGCCCTCGGTCGCGGACGTGTCGTTGAATTTGGGATTGAAGTTGACCTCGGCTTGAATATAACCCTGCGTGCCGAATAGGTCTTTGACGCCTTTGAAAACATTCTCCTGAATGTTTTTCATGTTGATGTATTCGCCGACCTTAATGCCCGACACCGCCGTGATCACGCCGGGTTGGAAGATCGTCACACCTTTTTCTTCGACTTTGGTGACTTTGTAGCGGCGCCCAACTTCGATGGGAATCGTCACCCGCAATCCAGGGCCTGTCTTTCGCAAGAAGGGCAGCGGCAACCCGCCGCTCACCTTGCCTGCATCTTCAACAATCGGCTCACTGTACTTGGCTTGCAGGTAGCCTTTTTGTCCCAGGAAAAAGCGCACGCGCTCCAGGTCGTCCTGCAATTTTTCTTTGAAATAGATGTCAGCGGATTTGAAGGTCGAGATAATGCCCGCTTCTTTCACCAACTTCATCGCCCCGCGTAACCGGCGTTGCGAGAAATCGCCCTTTTCACCAGTGAAGACGATTTCTTTCACGCGCACGCGCGGCCCTTCTTCGACATTGAAGATCAACGCGACCGTGGTGGCGGAAATGTCTTCGACTTCGATTGAAACATCGGCTTGGGGATGTCCCTTTTCCGCCAGCAATTCACGCAAGACGATCTTGGCCGCATTCACCTTGGCCGGATCGAGTTGGTTTTCCTTGCTGACTTGGGTGCGGCGTTCTTTGAAGCGGGTCAGGACATCGCTTTCGGTCGCCGATTTCAGACCGCGATACTGCAAATCGCGGATGATCGGGTATTCCTTGACCTGAAAAATGATGACCTTGCCGCCACGCGGGCCGTCATCCAGCAGCAGTTTGGTTTGCAGCGGATCGAAGAAACCCAAACCCAGAATCGCTTCCAGATCGCGCTGCGCCAACGCCTGGCTATAGCGGTCGCCCGGCTTGCTCTGCACATAATAAAGAATGGATTCTTTCGGAATGCGGCGATTGCCGCGGATTTCCACATCTTCGACCAACACGTCCTGCGCAGCTTGTTGCGCCAACACGGGACGCACGATCACGAACGATAGAAATGCCGAAAAAATTGCTGCGATCAAGGCGCTCGTCTGAAGATTAAAGCGCTTGGTCATGAAACCTCTCCCACTTAAATGATCGGCCATTGCCCCTACACACACTGCGGAATGACGGCCAACTCTGCATTCAGAAAACTTTCGTCATGGATGATTGGGGTGATTCAACAGCGCGCAAATTTCCTCTTACGTTTCAGGCCGCGCTGTCCGAGTTGGCAGCTTTCAGCGCCGCAACGTCATGAACGTCTACGGTTGTGAAGGTTGCAGTGACAAATTACAAGTCGCGCATTATACGCATGCAGCCCGGTGTTGAACAGCCAACGTTGGCGAAAAGAAGCCCTTGCCAAAGTTTCTTTCTGCAAGGGAAAAGCCGCATTTGGGCCGCTCAACTGTGATAAATCATCAAGCGCCGCTGTTCCACCAGCCCCACTAATTCATCCAAACTATGTTTGCCAGGCTCGAGTTGTTCGACGGCCATCGTCTCAACGATGTTGAGTACAGTCGAGTTATAGGGCGTGGGCACGTCATACTTTTCGCCCAACAGGATGATCTCGCCATTAAAATAGCCGGCCTCGGTCGCGCCGCGCCGCTGCTTCAAATCCACCCAGGTCGAGGGATAGGTGCGTAATTCAACCGGCAGCGACTGGGCGGCCCGGATCTTTTCGGTATCTTCGACACAATTTCGCAATTGGTTGGCAACAGCAGGCACATTATAAGGAGTAGCATCCAGTACGATGTGCGCGGCCGTCAGCACATGCAGTCCTTCCTCAAGCACTTCGGACATAAAGTACGCCAAGGCGGGCGTCACCTGCGCCAATTGCACATAGCTATCTATAATGCCCAGCGTGGCGTTGTTGAGGTTGAGCAAGAGCTTGCTCCATTTCACTCCCATAATGTGTTCGTGCGTGGTAGTGCGAAAACCCGCTTGCGTCAAGGCGGCGGCCAGTTCAGCGCCGAATTCATCAAAACCGAGCGGGTAATTGCCCAAGCTGATTGTGTCGCCCATCGTCCATGCCACCACACCCGGTTCCACCAAGGTCGCGCTGATGCCCGCCATCGCGCCATACACATTTTTGAAGCGCCGCGCCGCCCACTCTTCATTGCGCACCGCATTTTGCAAACAAACAATCGGCGTCTCTTCGCCGAGCGCGTCGCGCAACACATGAGCCGACTCTTCGGTCTGGGCCGTCTTGACGGTCAAGAGGATGACATCCTCAGCGCGGGGCGTGAGTTGGGCCGGATGCGTGACTGCCGTGAGGTTGCGCACCTGCGCTTCCCCGGCTTGCGTAAGCAACCGCAAGCCGTTGCGATTGATGGCTTCGGCGTAAAGCTCACGCGCCACTAAGACAACCTCTGCGCCCGCCGCCGCCAATTTACCGCCCACCAGGGTGCCGATGGCACCTGCGCCATGAATGATGAATCTCATCGCTGCCTCCGTGAATACCTGTTGCCATCAAGCTGCGTGCTTAGGGGAAGTCGTGCTAATGCGGGAAACGTTGTTTGTAAGGAAAGAGCAGAGACCGGTTCAGTGCGCTGCCGATCTCTGCTCGCTTGGAAGTACCCCCGGCACGGCTCGAACGTGCGACCCTCTGCTTAGCCTACCACTCCGGATTTCCCCGGCCCCGCACGAACTTCGCACGAGTTGTAGTCTGGACCATATCTTAGGCATTTCAGCCTGGATGCGTATGGCCTCTACGGAACCCCAATGTAATCATCAGCGAAATTCACGTTCTTCATCTGATGATTCTTAGGCGACTCAATTCTCAAGCTGACAGAGACATTGACCTGTTCTGCCTTAAAGTAATAACACTTGTCAGTGTCAGGACAATAGACGCAGAAAACATCAACTTGCGCTTTATCAACTTGCTTACCGTGCGAGCCATTTCTGTCAGCCCACCAATTCATCAGGTTGACTAACAAAACGCCTCGGTTCGCGCGCCGATATTTAACCTGAATTCTTATGAAGCGAGTGCCATCATAAGCAACCAGATCAAACGGCGCGTGCTCGGTTGAAGGGAATAAAACCAAATACCCTTTTTCAACCAAATCACAGTAAGCCTTTGCCACGCCTAAGTCGCCTTTACTTTTGGTGTGATGTCGCTGAATTTCCATAAACACCTCACCTCTAGGTAAAGGCAAAATTGTCAGGTTTCCTCGGTGTTGTCATAGACTGCACGCGGCAGTCCTTAGAGATTCACCGATATAGCACCCTCCACTGTTTGAGTTGTTTTTCCCCAAACAGGCTCCTGATTGAAGGCAGATGCTCTATCCCCTGAGCTACGGGGGCGTACAACGATTGGTAATTTACGGCATCGGTTCAGGCTAGGCAAGGCGGCCTTCACACGCGGCGTTTCGCGCTCATTCCTGATTCAGCGCGCGTTCATCGTAAAACCGCGTGGGCTGTTCACTCACTTGCTTGGTCAGATAAACGATCTGTCCGGTGTGATAGCTGAAATGCTCGACCACGTGAAAGATCGCGTCGAGCACGGTTTGCGGAAAGCCTTGCGGCACGATCAGACGTTGCAATGGCGCGTCGGAGGCTTTTGCGCTGACTTCACTTTCCAGACTGCACAGCACGCCGTCTACTTCCGTCAAAGTAGCTTCCAGCAGGGTCAATAAGGCTTCTTTGTCCAACGCGCCTTGCGCGGCAAACTCGGCGGCCCGCGTGCGCACGTCCGCCGTGTCGCCGACCCCGGCGACGATCCATTGGCGCGCATTGCCGCACAGATGCAGTAACAGATTGCCGATACTGTTACTGGCGTTGTTGGGCCGCCACCAGATTTGCTCCTCATTCATTGGCGCGAGGGCCAGCCTGAGTTTCACCGGATAATCCTCGCGCAAACGAAAGCGTGCCTGGCGCAAAAACGCCAGCGCAGCGGGTAGGGGCGCGGCGGGCGGTTCAAGGCTATAAAGCTTTGGTGATTCTTTCGTCATGCAAGTTTCCTCGTTGCGGTACGGTCAAGTGACCATAAGTTTTTCAATCCGCCGCCAGCGGCGTTGGCGTAATGTACTTTGCGCCAAACGCCCGCTGGTCAAACAAACCAGTGATAGGCATAATACCCTCCGCTTGCGTAGCGGACGCAGCAGCAAGCGAGTTTTGAACGCGCTAAGCACAGCGAAGCGCAAGAGGAAGCAATGAGTCAAATCCTCGTAGTTGATGATGATCCGGCGTTGCATCAATTGATCGAGGCCGCGTTGGCTGGCGACGGGCACCGGCTGGTCTGCGCCCAGAGCGGGGAGGAAGGCTTGGAACTCCTCAACCAGGAGCCGGTCGAACTGGCACTGATTGATTACATGCTGCCCGGCATGGATGGGCTGGAATTCCTTGAGCGTGTGCAACAGCTTCAACCGCATCCGATCTGCATCATGATGACGGCGTATGGCACGCCCGACACCGTGCTGGGAGCCTTGCGCAAACGGGTGCAGGATTTTCTCGTCAAACCCTTTTCTCTGGCCGACCTGCGCGGCGCGATCAACCACGCGCTCGAAGAAGAGCCACTCAACGGCATTGAAATCCTTTCTGCGGCGCCCCAATGGGTGCAATTGCGCGTACCTTGCGATCTGGCCGCCGTGCCCTGGCTGCAAAAGCTGCTGACTCAACTCAAAGCCGATTTGCCCGAAGAGACGCGCGAAGCGATGGCCTACGCCTTCCGCGAGATGCTCAACAACGCCATCGAACACGGCGGCAAACTCGATCCGACCAAATTCGTCGAAGTCTCTTGCATACGCCTCAAACACGCGATCATCTACCACATCAAAGACCCCGGCGAAGGCTTCGATCCCGAACAGCTTGAACACGCGGCTATCGGCAATCCCAGCGGCGACCCCTTCCGTCACGTCACCGTGCGCGATGAAAAGGGCCTGCGCGCGGGCGGCTTCGGCATTTTGCTGACCAATCAACTGGTGGACGATCTGGTTTACAACGAACGGCGCAACGAATTGATGTTCGTCAAATATCTCTGAGGTTGATACGCCAGACTGCGAATACGAAAGGGCATCCATTGGATGCCCTTTCGTATTTCGGGATTTACTTGGGCAGCAATTCATAGCGATGCGGCTTGGGTTGCGCCGCCGCCCGCTGTTCGGCGATGACTTCCTGTTCCAACGCGTTCAGCGCGTCAATGGCTTTGGCGATGTGGGGCGATTTGCTGGTTTGGAAAGGCACCTGCACCTGCCGCCAAGCGGCGAAATGCAGGTTGTTGTGTTTCAACGTCAGCGCGTGAACCGCCGCCGCCTGTTTGGCCATCGGAGTTGAAAACCAAGCCAGATTGACGCCTTCGGTTAATTGCTCTTTGGTGAAATCGCCGAGGGCCTCGCCGTCAAGTTTGAGTTGATAACGCGCCGCCGTCAGACCCGTAACTTTCAGCAGTTGCCGGTTCAGGCTGTCCATCACGTCAGAGGATTTCACCGCCAGCGCCATCACCGCATCGCTCATGTCCACGGGCAGCGGCAACGCATTGTCTGTCTGCGTCCAGGCCAACCCGCCCTCATTCTTTAACTCCATCACCTTTGTATTTTCCATCTGCTTGACGACGCCCAGAGTTGCGTCAAGTTCGACCGCGCTGACCAGGGCGGGCGCTTTCCAGGCTTTCAGCAACTCCGTCGCCATCAGCAAATGCCCGGCGGCCACCGGATGGATACGGTCGGGAATGATTTTCTGCGCCGTGACTGCATCGGCGGCGTTGGCTTTTTTCAAGGCGGCGACGACCGCCGAGTTCAAGTCAGCCACATCCAGCCGTTCTTTGGCCGCCAACTCTTTGACGTATTGGCTGTAGCGCAGGAGCAGGGCGTTATAACCGCCCTCAAACGTGGCCGCGCGTGTCACATCGTCATACGGCGAAGGTTGAATCAACGTCATCCGCACGCCGGTCAAATCGCTTTTGAGTTTCTGCACGATATGTTGATAACCATTCGCATAAGCCTCAAAGGTTTTCTCATCAAAGGCCCGATAGCGCCCATCATTCATCCCCAACATTACGGTCACGACATTCGGTTTATACGCCAGGACATCGCGCTGCAAGCGCAGATCAATCGTGCCGCCGCCGCCGCCCGTCACGCGGTCGCCGCCCCAGCCCGAATGCACAAAGCTGATTTCCAATTTGGGAAACCGCGTGAGGACATAGGTTTCGACAAACGTCGTGTAAAGCCGCTGGTCGGTGATGCTATCGCCATAAAAGACGACGCGGTCACCGCTCTTCAGGTAAAACCCGTCCTGGGCGTGCGCCGTTGCCGTCAGCAGCAACAACAGGCCGAGGCCGATAAATTTCTTGAGCGCTTTCATGATCTCTCCTCAGCCTCGCCAACACTGGCGAAGCGTTGCGCGGCCCGCTCTTGCAGCGGGCCATTTTCCGGGTGCTTGAACCATTAAATTGGGGGGAATCGGGGGCGGGATGATGGCAACACTACGGCCCGATTGCAAGCATCCGAAGTGCAACGCATTGCAAATTCGGGGGCTGCCAGCGCGCGCGCCAACTCAGCTTAAACCCTGCGCAAATGAACTTTTGACTCACCAGACCGGCTCGGGAACGTACACCGACTGAACCATTGCGGGCCAATGACCAGGCCGATCAGTCTATTTTTCGGGCAAAAGCACGGGGGAAATCTTTGTAATTAAGCATCCGGCGTCTGGCATAGATTTTCCACTTAGCCGCGAAGTGGTGTTTTCAAACACAAGGCTGGCAATTTCGATTTTCTCCCCAGAAAGGCCTTACCAATGAATCAGATTAGAAGCGCAACGTTACTCGTCGTCCTTGTCGTCATGGTGGGCATTGCCGTGGGACAAAGCAACGCACGCAACAGGTCAAAGCTCGCGCCGCGCGCCACCGCCACACCGGTCGTCCCCCTGCCTGCCAAACGCGCAGTCATCATTCATTTCAACCAAGGCCTAACGGTCAAGGGCGCCTTCTTGCGCGCTGACTCCGAAACCGTGCAGATCGAAACAGTGAGCGGGCGCTTGACGCTCAAAATGAATGAAATCGCCAGCCTGGATTTTGCCAATTCTGAAACGGCGGCCACCAAACCGCGCGAAGAAGCGCCGCAAAATCCGCCCGCCGCCACGCCGACGCCCGTGCCAGCGGCGACGCGCAAAGCTTATTTGGCGTTGCGCAAACTCGCCGATGCCGCGCAGATCGGCTTGCCCTATTTGCAATATGGCAACCTGCTGCTTGAGATCAAGCCGACGGTCGAGGAGGTCTTGACGACCTTGCCCGAAAACGCGCTCAAGGCTGAGATGGCGCAAGCCCTGGAAGCTTACACGGAAGCAGGCCAGGCCTGGGGCGCGATGCACGCCAGCGGGATTTTACAGATTGCCAGTGAGCCGGGCGCGACGCTGATGAAAAAGTATGAGATCAAGCCCAGCGTGAATGGCTTGGGACAAACCGATCATCTACGCCTTGATGTGACGCTGAGCACCATCTGGGCGGCGGCGGCCAAACACTTGGACAACGTGGCGGCGATGTTACGACTATAGCCAATCCTCTCTTCAGGTAATTCAAACTAGAGCAGTTTGCAATTGAGTTTACGGGAGTGCGTTGTGCCGGGACGGTACCGCGCGCGTGAGCAAGCGGCGCGTCAAGCTGACGCTACTGGCTGAACCGCCCAGGCTCCGCTTGCTCACGCGCGCGGTACCGTCCCGCTGCGCGGTTTTTCTCATACACTGATATGAAAACTGATCTAACGCTGTCTGCTTGTCGCACGTGCTTGCTGCGAAGGTCGCATGACAAGCGAACAAAACGGCGGGGAGTTCGGCCTGTAGGTCGAACTCCCCGCCGCTCTTTTTATCAGACAGCTTTAGAGCGGCTTCTCGCCAGTGGCTCCCCATTGCTGCACACGCGCCTGGCCGGTGGAGCTGTTGAGGATGTACCAGGTCGCCGTCGCCGCGCGCCAGATTGCGATGTCCGTCTTGCCGTCGCCGTCGAAATCACCCGGCGCCGGCACGTCATTGTAAGGCGCGGCTTGTAGACCCCACTGCTGGATGCGGTATTGGCCGGTCGCACTATTGAGGATGTACCAAACACCCGTTGAAGTGCGCCAGACCGCTAAGTCCGTTTTGCCGTCGCCGTCATAATCGCCCGGCACCGGCACGTCGTTATACGGCGCAGTTCCCAAACCCCAAGCCTGGTTGCGCAAGACGCCTGTCGAACTGTTGAGAATCAGCCACGCCCCTGTGCTGGGACGCCACACCGCCAAATCCGCTTTGCGGTCGCCATCGAAATCCCCCAGTACCGGTTGATCGCCCGGCGCGCCGTGCGCTTGCACACGGTATTGCCCGTTAGAGCTAGTGAGAATGTACCAGGTGGCCGTCGTCGCCCGCCAAACAGCGATGTCCGTCTTGCCATCGCCGTCATAGTCGCCGGGCACGGGGATGTCGGCATAAGCCGCCGCCCCTGATCCCCAAGCTTGCGTCCTGAGCATACCCGTGGCGCTATTCACGACTGACCAAAGCCCCGTGCTGGGACGCCAGACCGCCAGATCAACCTTGCCATCGCCGTCATAATCGCCGGGCACCAAAATATCTTCTTGCGTGCCCAGTGTGCGCGTCTGCTGTCCGCCGGTCGAGCTATACAGCAAATTCCAAACGCCGGTCACCGGTCGCCACGTCCCTAAATCGGCCCGGCGGTCGCCATCGAAATCAAAGGCCCGATTCAAACTGAACACCGGAATCGGCAAAGGCGTCGGCGTGGCCGTAGGCATCGGGCTGGGCGGCGGCCCAATCGGGATGATTTGATCAACGTAGCCGCCAAAATCATTCGTCCAGTAATACCCATAGGGTGAGCCGGGCGCGGCGACACGGCCAATGCCCATGACCGTATAAGCCGAGGTCAGCATGTTCTGGTTATGCCCCGCTGAGTTCTTCCATTGATTGAACGTGGCCAGCGCCGTCGAATTGCCTGCGGCGATATTTTCGCCCTTATACGTTTGGTAGTTGTAGCCAAACGCCGCCATGCGCACAAATGGATCACGCCCCAGGCTGTCGGTGCGGCTGAAATAACCTCTGGCCGCCATATCCGCGCTCATCCATTTGGCGGCGTTGGTTAAGGTGACCGAGACTTGTAGGGGTGCCAGCCCGTTTTGCTGGCGATAATTGTTGATCAATTGCACAAAGGCCAGTTCCTCGCTATCGAGCGCCGTTTGCGCGGGCGCAACACGCTCGAAGCGCCAGCCTGCGGCGAGCGCAATGATCAGTAAAATGCCGAGCACCCGCCAAAGACACGGGCGCAAAGAAATTCCGTAAAAAGACACTACTGCTACTCCTTTTCGGTCGTGGTTCACAAATGATGATGGCTCTAACTCACCTCTCTGAAGAGCCGATGGCTACTGCGCCTCAAGTTAGTGGCTTTTTGTCGTCATCATTTGTGAACCACGACCCTCCTTTTCGGGATTGCTTGCGCGGTTTGTACAAATTCACGCCGACCTGAGGGCACACTCCGAACCTACGGCAAACTGCGGCCAGCCGAGCCAAGCCACTTTGCCAGTGTCTACCTGGACACACTTGTGGTTGAGTTATAAGAGCGTTGGGTAAACGGGTACGGGGCTATCGTGTGAGTTATGGCAGTCGCGCAAGACTGCGATTGATTGATTGCCTTTTCAGGCGAGTTGTTCAGGGGAGTGTTGTTTGGTGCGCGTACCTTTTAGCCTAGCAGCGTGGGCTTGTAAATAACCCCGCTTCACATTTTCTGATTTTAATCGGTGAGCGTTGCGTGTATACGCCTACAGCGGGCAAAGCAGGCTAATAATTTACCGTTCAATTATGCCAAATACGGTATTCAACATTCCCAATAGAACCGTGGTGCTTTTGAATCGGTGCTTAAGGAAAGAAGCGATATAAGATAGACCCGTGCAATTTAGCATGTGGCGAGCGAATGGGCTTGAAGTCAAAGTTCTAAAGGCTGGAATAGAATTTTAATGCTTTAGCTCTGTCCGCCTTTACACTCAGCTAAACAACTTCTTTGATCCTCTTCACACGCTTTCTTTGCTGCTTTATTCTTTGCATATTGCTTACACGCCTTAAATTTCGCCTCACAGTTACAGTCTTTTTTAGCTCTGGGCGGTCGCGGTGTTTGCTGGTAAGCAACCCCCGGCACAGATAACAGACCGATAAGGATTACGCGCAGAAAAGACTTAGTCATAATGCACCTCCTGTTTGCCAAACGCTTAAGGCCATTATCCCCTTTCTCGCCATTGCGGCAAGCACGTCTCACGCGCTGTTTTGGACGCTATCGATCTCACAAACGCCCGGACAAGAGCGAAAGCAACAGCGGGACTCCAGGCGCAAAAAAGTAAAGCCGGAATCCTCCCCACGAAGATTCCGGCTCATTGATACTTAAAGCAGGTCACCTTGGACCCCACATCCAAGTAAGCCCCGCTTCGATGAGCAGTATCCGCCCTAGTTGCCGCACGAACAATACGTAGAAATACCTGTTTTGCGCTTTCACAGCTTGGCGGCGATGGCGCATCACGCGCGCCATCAGCGGCGCGCAAGACTTTGCCGCCGCGCTCGAATTCACGCTCGAACTTGGCGTTATCGCTTTCCCAACCCGTGAAACCAGCCGCCAGCCGCGCCTTGCTGTCTTCGGCCTTGCCGCTTTGCCACGCGCCACCGAACCGATAACCAGTGCGATTGAGCGGAATGACGGCCAGCCCTTTTTTACCGCACGCTTTGAATAATCGCTGCCCTTTGACAAAGGTGGTTTCGAGGGAACAAGCTGACGCGCGCGGTGAAGGAAACAAGTCCGCGTGGTGAACGACAGGCTGGCGCTCGCATCAACGCAGACGGACATTGAGAGACATCGCTAGGACAGGCCAGTGAAGATCGCAACTACAAGCCAAAACACCAGCGTCAGTGGCAAAGAAACAGACCGCGAAAGCGAAAGGCCGAACATCATTATGAATGACGAACATCTAGCAATAATTCTAAAGGGCATCCAAGCGCGCCTTGAAATCGCCCTCAGACAAGCGTCTGAGAGCTTGCCGGAGGAAGAGCGGGTAATCCATGCGATCCACATTGCTGAGGCTTGTGAGCCGTATTTGTTGCATTTGCCTTGTGACGATGATGCGCACTGGGTTGAACGGCTGGCGTTTTACCCGATTGCCCTCAACCCAGTGGCCCATCTCATTGACGAGCTTTCACACGAGATCAGCCGGCTCACGAACGTACCCAAAAAACCTGCCGCGCGCCTGACGCCGCCAGCCAAGACGAAAGCCGCCAAAAAGCGCGCGGCGGCAAAAACGAGGGGCCGATGAAAAGCTGCCGGGAATGCAAAGCATTAAACCCCCAGGACGCCCGCACCTGCTTGTATTGCCGTGAATCGTTGCCGTCCGTCGAACGTTTTAATTCCATGCAGTTCCCGAAATTCAACCTGTCTTCCCTGATGAAGCGCAGGCTGGGCTATCTTGCGCTAGCCATCCTCATTCTGTTTCTGGCTGAATTGGTAAGACGTTGATTGCGCGCTGACGCGCTTGCCTCACCGCCCCGCCTAACTTGGCGGAGCGCAGGTGCGGGGGCTAAACAAAGAAATAATTCACCCGCCGCTCACGCGGCATATCGCAACATCAGGAGTAATTGAAAATGCATAAAGGTACCGTGAAGTTTTTCAACGAAGCCAAGGGTTTTGGCTTCATCACACCCGAGGATGGCGGCAAGGACATCTTCGTTCACACTTCGGGCTGTAAGGATCAAATCAAAGAGGGTGATGTGGTCACCTTCGACACTGTCACAGGCAAGAAGGGCCCACAGGCCGAAAACGTCAGGCGGGCCTAGCGGCGCCAGGCGCGCGACGTTGATAACGCCCAGATGTGCCGCCAGCCACAGCGGGAGCAACCGAGCAAACAGAGAAGGAAGGAACGTTAATGCAAAAGTCAGAGACGGCAGACCAGCCAACCAAAGAAACCGAACCAATTCTTGCGCATGGAAAACCCGAAAGGCTGCTGACAACCATCGAAGCCGCGCAGGAGATTGATCGAAGCCCGCAGCAGGTGGGCCTGCTGATTATGCAAGGCAGGCTTCCCGCACGGAAGCGTGGGCGAGATTGGCTGATCAAGGAATCAGACCTTCAATTGCTAATGAACATCACGAAAGACCGGCCCACTGATACAAGAAACAGCCAGCCAGGCAAAGCGCCCTCGGCGGCGGCAGGGAAGATCGCAACGGCATTGCGGCGCGGCGGGCCTGCTAGAAAAGGAAAGGGTTGATCGCTACCCAATACACGGGAAAAGGGGAGAGCAGTTTGTTGCTCTCCCCTTTCTCTAAAACCGTTTGTGGCGCTGACTGGTATTCTCAACCAATACGCGCCCGAGGCCCGTTGATTACGCCCGTGGCCCATTGATAAAGATGGTGGCCAGGGAGGGACTTGAACCCCCGACACGCGGATTTTCAGTCCGCTGCTCTACCAACTGAGCTACCTGGCCTCAAAAAACGAAGGCGCATCTTACTGACCGGTCGGAGGTCTGTCAACCGCGCCTTGGGACTTTGCTGTCCGCACAAACAACAGGGCAGGGCTAGCGTGACAGCCTCGATTGGCCGCCCAGCAACGCTGGTTTCAGGTAAAGATTTGCTTCTGTTTGTGCAGCGCTTTGCCTTCTAATTGCGGCACTTGATCGTAGCCTTCCTCGTCCAGCGCGGGCACGAGTTGGGCCAGCAATTCTTCGTAGGTAAGTTGATAATTCGCCTCGGTGATCGCCTTGATCGCATAGTAGGTCATCGCGCCGTGCGGCTGGCCGTCAATGGTGGCGTCCGATGAATACTGGTTGCTCTTGCAGCCGCTCAACAAGATTTCGTTCATCCCTTCCTCAGGATATTTCTCTTTCTTCTTGTCGGCGGCCTTCAGTTCCGCCGTACTGAGCGCCTTTGCCCCACGCAGGCTAGGATGTAAGAAACGGTGGCGGCGCTGATCGGGCGTATCGCCCACAACCGCGCGCGTGACCGAACCGGAATGACAGGAATCAGAAATCACGGTCAGGCTGACGCCCTTGGGCAAGCCGGCAAACAGGACGCGCAGTTCATCGTCAATGATCAGGTTCTTGTCCACATCATACGGACAAATTGCTTCGTCATACTTTGGCTCATCGCCGTCCTTATCGGCCACGTAGGTGCCGTGCGAGGCATTGGTAAACACCAGCACGTCGCCCGCCTTGGCGCCTGCCAGCAAATCTTTCAGACCAGCCAGGATGTTGGCCTTGGTCGCCTGGGCGTCGAGCAGCAGTTTTACGTCTGTAAAACCGAAATGAGTTTTGAGCAGTTGCGCCCAGCCGTGGGCGTCGTTGAGACAGCCTCTGAGGTCGTTCTCTTCACCGTAGGGATAGTCGTTGATTCCGACACAAAGCGCTTTCTTCGACATGGCAAGACTCCTTTCCGAGGTTTTGGTTAATGAAGCGAAAGGCAGGGTTCGGCGTGGCGGATTAAACCCCGCATTCCATCAATTCAGCATCTTCGGCAGGTGCACTTTGCAACGCCGGATCAATGCCAAACTTTTCGGCCAGCGCGAAATATTCTTCAAACAGCGGCTCCATCCCTTCGACGGTGTCTGAACGCAACACCGCGGTGCGGATAGCCGCGCCGTTGGGCACGCCGCGTAGGAATTGCGCCGAGAGCATTTTCATACGACCGATCACGCCGCGTTCGGGCATGTGTTCGCGCAGGTAATCGCGGAAGAGCAACAGCAATTCGTGCAATTCGCGCGGCGGCGGTTGGTACGGCTCCAAGCCGTTCATCACCTCCCAGGTCTGGCGGAAGATGAACGGATTGGCAATCGCGCCGCGCCCGATGTGCACGGCGTCGCAGCCGGTTTCGTCAAAGCGCCGCAACGCGTCTTGCGGCACGAGGATGTCGCCGCTGCCCGACACCGGAATCGAAACGTTATTCTTGATCGCCTGCACCAAATCCCAATTTGCCAGGCCGCGATAGCCTTGCACGCGCGTGCGCCCGTGCAACGTGACCATCGCGCCGCCGCAATCTTCGATGAGCTTGGCGACCTCGACGCAATTGAGCGTCTGGTCATCCCAACCCGCGCGAATCTTGACGGTCATCGGGATCGAGATGGCGCGTTTGACTTCGGTCAGAATCTTTTTGAGTTGCGGCAGATCGCGCAAGAGGCTTGACCCGCCGCCGCCATTGACCACTTTCTTGGCCGGACAGCCACAGTTGATGTCCACGAAATCCGCGCCCGTTTCCTCAGCAATCTCAGCGGCCCAACGCATCCGCACTTCGTCGTAGCCGAAAATCTGAATCGCCAGCGGGCGCTGTTCGGGCGTGAACTTTATCATCTCGTGCGAGCGTATGTTGCCGCGCGTCAGGCCCTCGACGCTGATGAATTCGGTGACGATCAGCCCAATGCCGCCGCAGCGTTTGGCCAGGCGGCGAAAGGGCGAATCGGTCACGCCCGCCATCGGTGATAGCACCAGCGGCGGCGAGATTTTGCGTCCGGCAATTTCGAAGGAATCTGGGTACTGCATAACGTCCATTCTAACAGTCTGAATTCGCCCTGCTCGGCGAACGCGGGACTATAGCATACGGTTGACGCGCCGCGCCAAAACCAGTTAGCTTCGCGGCTGTGAAAACCGAAGCAGTACCTTTGATTGAATTTCTGGATGAGTTGTTGCGCCTGAAAGCCGTGCCGCGTACCGGCTGGTTATTGCGCGGCGTGCGCGACGTCGAATCGGTCGCCGACCATTCCTTTGGCGTCGCCTGGATTGCGATGATTCTGGCCGATCAAGTGCAGGTGCAAGGCCAGACAGTCAACGTCGAGCGCGTCTTGCGCATGGCGTTGTTGCACGACCTGGCCGAAACGCGCACCGGCGATTTGCCCGCGACGATCAAACGTTATTTTGACAAAGCCGCGCTGGAACGGGCCGATGAAACCGCGACGGCAGAGATTCTGGCCCCGCTCGGCATGCTTGGTTCAACATATCTGGATGTTTGGCGCGAATACGAGGAACGGCAAACGCTGGAATCCCGCCTTGTCAAAGCCGCCGACAAGCTCGACCTGTTATTGCAGGCGCGCGAATACGAGCGCGGCGGCGCGCGCAACCTGCAAGAGTTTTGGGAGAATTCGGAGACCGACTTTTCCGGCTTGAACCTTGATGGCTTGATTGTGGAATTGGTTGAGCAGTTGAAAGCGAGCAGAGCCAAAGTATGAACTTTGTCGAACAAGGCATCGGCTGGTTGCAGCAATTGTCGCCTTTCTGGGTGTTGGCGTTTATGTTTTTCGTCGCCTACATCGAAAATGTTTTTCCGCCGTCGCCGAGCGATGTGGTGTTGATCTTTGCGGGGACGATGATTGGCGTGGGGACGGTGGGTTTCGCGTCTTCCCTGCTGGTGTCTACGCTGGGCAGCACGCTGGGCTTTCTGACGGCCTATCTGGTGGGGCGCTATTTTCAAAGCAGCATCGTGGACGGGCGTTTCAGCCGTTGGCTGCCGGTCAATACGATTCAACAGGTCGAAGGTTTGTTTCAGCGCTACGGTTACGGTGTGATCGTCGCCAACCGCTTTCTGGCCGGGACACGCGCCATCGTGTCGTTTTTCGCGGGCATGTCGAAAATGAATCTGCCCGTGACGACGGCGCTATGCGCCATCAGCGCGCTGGCCTGGAATGCGATCCTGCTTTATCTGGGCAAAATCTTCGCGGGCAACTGGCGCAAGGCGGCGGAGTATCTCGAACTTTACAGCAAGGCCGCCACCGTTATCGTCCTTTTACTGTTGGCCCTCTTCGCCTGGCGCTTCTATAAAAACCGCAAAGCCACCGCAACCAGCAACTGACTACTGACTACTGACTACTGACTACCGACCATGGACATTCTGCAAAAAATCCGCGTGCGCGCGGCGACCCAGCTCCAACACATCGTGCTGCCCGAAGGCGACGACGACCGCACGCTGGTCGCCGCCGCGCAAATTGCCGAACAGCGGCTGGCGCGTCTGACTGTTCTCGGCAACGAAGAAAAGCTGCGCAGCCGGGCCGCTGCGCTGGGCGTTTCGCTCACCAACGTGCCGATTCTCGATCATCGCCGTTCGTCCGATTTAGATCGCTACACCCAAGAGCTTTACGAACTGCGCCGCGCCAAAGGGGCCACGCGCGACGAAGCGGCCAAGCAGGTGCTCGACCCGCTCTATTTCGGCAACCTGATGGTGCGCGCGGGCAAGGCCGATGGTTCAGTCGCGGGCGCGACCAATACCACAGCGCATACTGTGCGCGCCGCGCTGATCACGCTGGGCTTGAAAGCGGGTTACAGCTTGGTTTCTTCGGTGATCGTGATGGTTGTGCCAAATAAAGAGTTCGGTGTGGATGGCGCATTGATCTTTGCCGATCCGGCAGTGGTCATCAATCCGACAGCGGCGCAATTGGCCGAGATTGCGCTGGCTTCGGCGGAAACCTGCCGCGCCTTGCTCGATGCTGAACCGCGTGTGGCGATGCTTTCATTTTCGACCAAAGGCAGCGCGCAACACCCGCTGGCCGACAAGGTGATCGAAGCCACCAAAACCGTCCGCGCCCGCGCGCCTGAATTGGCGATTGACGGCGAATTGCAACTCGATGCGGCCTTGATCCAGAGCATTGCCGCATCGAAAGCACCCGGCTCGACGGTCGCGGGCCGGGCGAATGTGTTGATATTTCCAGACATCAATGCGGGCAACATTGGCTACAAGCTGACGGAGCGGCTGGCGGGCGCGACGGCCATCGGCCCAATTTTGCAGGGGTTGGATAAACCGGCGAACGATCTGTCGCGCGGGTGCAAGGCCGAAGACATTGTGGACGCCGTCGCCATCACGGCGGTACAAGCGCAGGCACGCAAACGAGGCGCGTAGGATCGGCTTCGTTCAAACAAAACCATAGCCGCAAAAAAGCCCAAAAGACGCAAGGGGAATTCCCTCTTTGAATTCCCCTTGCGTCTTTTGGGCTTTTTTGCGGCAGACAATTTCTCGCCTGTCGAGCATTGGCGAAGCGCCTACTCTTCGCCAACTGCTTCGGTTAGTTCCGCCAAAAAATCAGGATCGCCGTGGCGCGGGCGGCTGAAATACCACCAGTTATTGCGGGCCGTCCAGCCTTCCTCTTCGGCGACTTCATCACCCCAAAGACAAACATCGGTGGGCTGCACTTGTGCCTGCATTTGCTCATCGGCGCGTTGCAGACGCGGCACTATCGCTTTGCGTTCGGCGACAGCGGCAACAGCCAAAGCGTCTTCAAGCAATTGCCGCACGTCCAAATCATTCAAATAATCATCCAAACCCAGCGTGTACCCCTCTTCGACCGTGCGCACGAGGGTTTCCCAGCTTTCCAGCAATCCAGCCAGACCGCCTTCGATGACGTGGGCAACGCTGCCGCGTTCGCGCAGTAGTTCGCGTACCGGATCGTTGTTGCTCATCAGCTTGCTCCTCGTTCAGCGGCGACTCTGCCGCCAGAAATAGTTCACGCCGTCATTCGGCTTGAAATAGGTGCGGATGGTCAAGTCCTGATTAAAGGCGACGAACGCCCCGCTCTGTTGGTCAAAGCGCGCGATCACGCCGTCGGCCCGCACGACTTCGAGCACGTCTTTACTGGCTGGACGATCACGCAACGTTTGCGCCTGCCGCAAGTATTCGTCCGCCTTGATTGCGCCGAATTCGCGCCCGTGCTTGGCAAAATGCTCCTGGAATTTCTGGCGCGAAGCGAAGCCGACCTCCGTGTGCACCGCCACGCTCTGGGGCGTTGCGGCTGGCGCCGCCTTTTGTGCCATCGCCTCATGTGCCATAGCCTCACGCGGCGGCGCAGTAGTCTGACGGCACGCCAGCCCAGCCAGGGCCAGCCAGAGCACGCTCAGCAGCAACCAGATGCGTTTGGGCAATCGTTCAGACATGCCTTATTTCCTCACCTGAAACGAAAAGACGAGTGAGGAATCAGCCGATTCGTCACTCGTCCTGACAATTTGGCAAATGCGCGCGGGCCACTAGCGAATCGAAATCGGCATGCCGCCGCCACCACCCAAACCAGGTTTGGTCTCAGGTGCAGGCAGCTTTTCAACCCGTTCCGGATCAAGCACGGTCAAACGCGTAACCGCCTCGGTGCCGACGCTGGTGGTGCGTACATCTTTGTCGCTCGCGATTTCAAACAGCAGGTCGGCGGCCTCTTTGTTCTTGCCCGAGGCTTCCAGCGTGCGCGCGATCTTCAGTTTGATTAGCGGCAGCGAGAGTTCGCCCGGATTCGTTTTGAGCTTGTTGTATTCGGCCAGCGCTTCATCATACTTGCCCGCCGCTTCGTAACGGCCCGCCAAGGCCATGCGCGCCTGCGCCCCGACAGCGGAATTGTTGCCCGCCAGTTGCTTCAAAGTCGCTTCGGCTTTTTCAGGCTCAAAGGCGAGTTGATGCGTCGCGGCGTAATAACCCGCCAGTTCGCCGTTTTGCGACGGGTAATCATTGGCGGCCTTGGTAAACGCTTCGTAAGCCTTGTGATGCTTTTCGTCCTGCGTAGTGAAGGCGTAACCCGTCGCGCCCGGCGGGACCGGATTGGCGACGATGGCATCGTTGACGCGGAAAGCCTCAGCCAGCGATTCAGCCGCATTGGCGGAGCGCCGCGACATAATCAACCAGGCGATTAATGCCAGCGCGATGACGACGGCGGCGATGATCAAATAATTCGCAATCGGTTTCGAACGCTCCTGCACCCAGCCGGTCGTTTTGACGTATTGATCCATCAACGGATCGCTCTTTAACTGACGTGCTTGCCCTTTTGCCAATGTTGTGACTCCTTACAGATGAAATAATGGGGCGATGAGGAAAGCGGCAAAATAGCGGGCGCTCTTCGTGGTTGTCAAGCCCGCGTATTTCCTGCCACCTTGAAGCGCTTCAACGATTCCGCAATAAAAGATAGATAAACAACGGCGCGCCCAACAAAGCAGTGATCGCGCCCGTCGGCAATTCGCGCGGCGCCAGAGCCGTGCGGGCGATGGTATCGGCGAATAAGGCCAGCAAGGCGCCTGCCAGTGCTGAAGCAGGCAGCGCCAGCCGATTGTCCGCGCCCGCCGCCAGCCGCACCAGATGCGGCGTCAGCAAGCCTACGTAACCAATCGAACCGCTGGTGGAGACCGCCGCGCCTGTTAATAATGAAGCTGCCGCAAACACCAGCCAGCGCACGCGCGCTGTCTCTACGCCCAGGGCAAAGGCATCGCGTTCGCCGATCATCAGCAAATTCAACGCGCGCGCCTGGGTCGTCAAAAGCGCGCCACACACCACCACGGTGGCCGCTACGAACAACAAACCCTCCACCGTGCCACTGGCCAGATCGCCCAGCAGCCAGAGCGTGATGCTGCGCAATTGCACGTCATTCACCAAAGCCAACGTCAGTACCGTCAACGAAGACAGAAACACCGAGACGATCACGCCCGCCAGCACCAACCGCGCCGGGTCGTCTTCGCGGCGGCCAAGGCGGTAAACCGCGATGCTCGTCAACAACGCGCCCGCAAACCCGCAGACCGAACGGCTCAACAACAAATTCACGCCAAGCTGTTGTGCAAAGACGATCCCGGCAATCGCGCCCAACGCCGCCCCGCTGGAAATGCCCAGCACGTGCGGATCGGCCAACGGATTGCGCAACAATGCCTGAAACGCCGCGCCCGCCAACGCCAACGCGGCACCCACAGCCAACGCCAGCCCGATGCGCGGCAGGCGCACGTCAAAAATGATGGCGGCGTGCTCCGGCGAAAGCTGCGCGGGCTGTCCAAACAAGGTGGCGGCGAGGCCTTTAATCAAAACACCTGCCGCAATGGGCTGCGGGCCGAGCGTGAGCGCAAGCAATGTCATCCCCAGCAACGCCAGCACCAGCGTGGTCAACACCAGCACTGCGCGCCGCCGCGTCAAATAGGCGCGAGTCTCTTGCTTGGCAGTTGAAGCGGGGTTCATGGCGTTTTCGGCGCGACGGCTGCCGGTGGATGCAGCGCATTCGCCAGTTGCTCTAATCCGTCAATCAAACGCGGCCCGGGGCGGCTGGTCAGATCAGGACTAATGCGCACGATGCGTTGGTTGCGCACGGCAGGCGTCGTTGCGAAGGCTACACTCAATTCCCTTTCGCCAATCGCGCCGTCGCCGTGCATTTCAGGCGCAACAATGAATTCGGGCGCGCGGGCGATCACGGCTTCGCGCGAAAATTGCGGATAGTCGGCGCTTTCTTCGCCGGAGATCGAAACGCCCCCGGCCCGCGTGATCAAATCGTTGATGAATGTATCGCGCCCCACCGTAATCAACGGCGCGAGTTGCAACACGAACAGCACGCGCGGTTTGGGCAAGTCCGCGTTGCGCGCTTCCACCGCCTGGATGCGCGCGGCCAATTGATCGGCCAATGTTTGCGCGGCGGTTTGCGCGCCGGTGACTTCGCCCAGATGGCGCACAGCGACTGCCACATCGCGCACCGAACGCGGGTTGGTCACATACAGCGGGATGTTGAGTTGATCGAGTTGCCGCGTCAGCCGCTCCACCTGACTGGCCGTCGAAGCGATGACCAGGTCTGGTTTCAAAGCAATGATGCGCTCCAGATTCGGTTGCAGAGTGTCGCCGATTTTCTCTTTGGCTTTGGCCGCCGGCGGGAAATCGCAATAGCTGGTCACGGCGACCACGCGGTCGCCCAGCCCCAACGCAAACAGCATCTCAGTCACATTGGGCGCGAGCGAAATCAAGCGTTGCGGGTTTTCGATCACGGCAACCTGGCGTTGGAGTTCGTCGGTGAAAACGTGGCGTCCGGCCTGACTGACTGACGGCGCGGGGCGGCAGCTTGCGCAACTGAGCAAGACGGCGACGCAAACCAACCACTGCTGACAATGCTGAATAATGCTGAACATAACGGGCATCCACTGAAAACGAGGGCGCACCGTAGCACGCGCTTCGGAAACCCGTCAACGCAAGCCAACTGGCCCCGGCGCGACGGACTGGCAAGCGGAAAATCGGGCACAGTCTTCGGCCTGGTCGTTGTCGGGGTCTGGTCGCACACTACCAGTAACCCATACGGTAAAAGCAGCAGCCAGCTAAAACAAAACGGGCAAGCCGCCCATGACCTGCCCGTCTGTTTTGCGCTGTAAATGGCGTGTCTGCTCACCGTAACCCAACAGGTCTGGCTTCGGCCAGCCCATCGTTTTTGGTGATCACCACGCCCTGCTCGGAGCCTTTTACATACCAGGTTTGGGTGGCCAGCCGCCAAACAGCCAAGTCGGCCAGGCCATCGCCGTCGTAGTCCCCCGGCAAGGCTTGATCGTAGTAGGGCGCCGCGCTCGTGCCCCAGTTCTCCAACCGGTAGCGATTGCTGGCGCTTTGCCAGATGTACCATGTGCCCTGCCGCCAGACCGCGCAATCCGTGACGCCATCGCCATCGTAATCCGCCGCCACCGGCACATCCGCCCCCACGCCCCACTGCCTGACGATGAATTTGCTGTCGCTGCTGCGTTTCACCAGCCACGTCCCGCTCGCGCGCCGGAACACGGCCAGATCAGACTTCCCATCGCCGTCGTAATCGCCCGGCACCGCCACGTCGTTGTACGGCGCAGTACCCGCGCCCCAGTTCGTGACATCAATGTTGCCATCGCTGCTCCGGCAGACGTACCAATTGCCCTCGCTGGGCCGCCAGATAGCGATGTCAGTCTTGCCATCGCCGTCATAGTCGCCCGGCACCGGCACATCCGTGCTCAAGCCCCACTGCCTGATGAGGAAGCCACTGTCGCTGCTGCGCTTCACGTAAAACGTCGCGTCGCTGGGCCGGAACACCGCTAAGTCGCTCTTGCCGTCACCGTCGTAATCGCCCAGCAAGGTCACATCGCCCGCCGTGCCCCAGCTTTGTTGCACAGTTTGTTGCGTACTGCTCTGGCTGATGCGCCACATACCATCACTGGCTGACCAGAGCGCCGGGTCAGCTTTGCCGTCGCCATCGTAATCCGCTTGCATGGCCAGCGCCGCCAGCGCGTTGCTGATGTTCAGCGTGTAGGCGCGCGTGCCCGTGCAGTTATTCGCATCCGTCGCCGTGAGCGTGAAATTGTAGGTGCCTGTCACCGCCGGATAGCCGAAAAGCAAGCCCGCCGCGCCATACAAGGTCAGCCCCGCCGGCAACGCGCCCGCCGTCACGGCGTAACTGTAACTCCCGCTCGGCGTGGCCGCGACCGTTTGGTTGTAAAGCCGCCCCGGTTGACCGTTCGGCAAAGCCGACAAGGTGATCGCCGGGCAACTGCTGCCTGCAATGGTACCGCTATAAACACGGCTGCCCGTGCACGCGCCGAAGCCCGTCGCCGTGAGCGTGAAGCTATACGCACCAGCGACGGTCGGCGTGCCGCTGATGACGCCCGTCGCCGCGTTCAACACCAAGCCTGCGGGCAAGCCGCCGCCGCTGACCGCGTAGGCATAGTTGCCGCCCGCTGGTGTCGCCGTGACGGTTTGGCTATATGCCGCGTTGAGCGTTGGTGTGGGCAACGCGGCCAGTGTGACGGATGGACAGCCCACCACCAGCGTGTAGCTTTGCGTCGCCACGCAGCCATTGGCCGCCGTAGCCCTGAGCGTGAAGCTGTAGCTACCGGTCACCGTGGGCAAGCCACTGAGCACACCGGTCGTCGCGTTGAGCGTCAAGCCGCTCGGCAAGTTGCCCGTCACCAGCGCGAAACTGTAACTTCCCACCGAAGTGACGCTGATGGTTTGTGCATAGGCGTTTCCTGCCGTGCCCGCCGGCAAAGTCGTCGTGGTGATGGTGACGCCAGCACAGGCCATCGTCACCGTGTAATCGCGCGCGCCGCTGCAACTACCGCTGGTCGCCGCCACACGGAAGTTGAACGTGCCATTCGTAATCGGCGTGCCGCTGATGACGCCGGTCGCGGCATTGAGCGTCAACCCCGGCGGCAACGCGCCGCTGCTCACGTTGTAGCTATAACTCCCCGCCGGACTCGCGCTGACGGTTTGGTTATACGCCGTGCCCACCGTGCCGCCCGGTAAACTCGCGGGACTGAGCGTCACGCCCGGACATTCCACCAGCAACACGTAATCGCGGAACCCGCTGCACGCCCCGAAAGCCGTCGCGGTCACGCGGAAATTGAACACCCCGCTTTGCGTCGGCGCGCCGCTGAATGTCCCATTGCTGTTCAGCGTCAACCCCGCCGGCAACAGGCCGCCGGTCAGCGCAAAGCTGAAAGCCCCCGCCGGACTGGCGCTGAGCGTGGTTGGATACGCCGTGTTGATCGTCGCGGCGGGCAGATTCACAGGCGTGAGCGTAATGGCCGGGCAAACCACCGTCAGCCTTACGGAGAAGTTCTGCTGGCACTGGCCGAAGCCGGTCACGCTCACATTGAATGTAAACGTTCCTGCGGCAGGCGGCGTGCCGCTCAAGCTGCCATTGCCGCCCAATGTCAACCAGCCAGGCAGATTCGCGCTGCTGAATTGATAATTGCCGCCCGCCGGACTCGCGCTCAACGCCGCATTGAACAATACTCCCGCCGTGGCTTGTGGCAACGCGGCCAGCGTGATCGTCGGGCAAGCATTCGTCAGGGCAAACGAGGCGGGCGGCAGGCCTGTCGCGGCGGCCTGCACGGCGTAACTGCCAGGCACCAGATTCGCTACGGCGCTCGCGCTGGCCTGGCCTTGCGCGTTGGTGTTGACGGTCGCGCCGCCGGGGAAAGTAGCGCTTGCGCCACTGCCTGGTGCGCTGAAAGTCAGCGGCACATTGGCGAGCGGCAAGCCATTCTCGGTCAGCGTCGCCAGCAACGGTGCCGCGAAGGGCGTACCGGGGATGGTCGTTTGTGGTGTGCCGCTCGTGGCCGCCAGCACGTAATTTGACTCGACCGCGCCGATGTCCAACGCGCCGTTTTGCGGACGCGCGACGCCGCGTTGGTCGGTGGCGGGTGCGTCGCTACTCGTGCCCGCGTTGATCGCCGGGCTGCCGGGCAACAGGCGATGCGTGAGCGTCGGGCCGCCGTTGTTGGCGAGCGGGCCGAGTTTGGCGTCGAGCGGCGCGGCAGGGGTGCCGACTTGATCGCCATTCACGCCATTCGTCAGGCCATTCGCCCCGGTACCGTCACCGATCAGATTATTCCCCAGCGAGGTCACTAAATCTTGCAAGTCTGGGGACGCAGGCGCCGTGTTCCCGGCAATGATCGTATTTTTGAGTTGGAGCGGGGGATTGATGTTGCCGAAAAGACCGCCGCCGCCAAAGCCAAGTTGGCCGTCGACGTGATTATCGGTGATCGTGCAATTCGTGATGGTGCGATTGCGGGAGCGCGATCGAATGCCTCCACCATCAAACACCGCACGATTGCCGCTGATGGTCGTATTGATGATGGTCGAAGCTGTTCCTTCATCGTCGACGCCGCCACCGCTATCCCTCGCTTCGTTGTTGTAGATGGAGCTGGCCGCGAGGGTCATAGAACCCGTTTGATAGATTGCGCCTCCCCTCAGGGCGGAATTGCCGGACAAGGTACATTGGCTGAGGTTGAGCGTCCCATCACAGTTAATGGCTCCGCCCTGGCTGGGAAAGGCGAAGTTATTGCTGCCACCACTGGCGGTGCCGGTGAAAGCATAATTATTGGTAAAGCGGCAGCCGTTGATGTTCAGCACGCCGTTGCCGCGCTGTGCAATGGCTCCGCCGAAGCCTTCTCCCGACACGACACTTTCGCTATTGCTGCCGGTGGCATTCCCGCCCTGTGTGCGATTCCCCGTCAGCACGCAGTCGGTCAGATTCACAGTGCCCGAGCTTTGATCGTAGAGACCACCGCCATAAGCGCGTTCAGCAGCGACAAACGAAGCAGCGCTCACCACGTCGGGCGTTTTGTGGTAGCCAGCGGCAATCGTCAGTCCTGACAGCGTCACATTCAGGGGGGCTTCGACAATTTGGAACACGCGCGATTGATTGTTGCCGCTGACGGTCAGCAGGTTTGCCCCCGGCCCTTGAATGGTCAGGTGCTTGTTAATCACCAACTCGCCGGAAGTCAGCGTGATCGTGCTGTTGGCGGGCAGATTGAAGGTAATCGTGCTGCCCACACAGGCATCGGCAATCGCCTGTCGCAAGCTGCCGGGGCCGCTGTCATTCAGATTCGTGACCACGGGATTGCTGACGCAGAAGTTGTTCAAGGCGAAGGCGACCTGGTTCATGCCTGCGCCACCCGCTGTCACCTGATACGCACCAGACAGCGCATTGGCCGTCGCCATCACGCTGGCTTGCCCATTCGCGGGCAGCGTGACCGCGCTATTGCTCAGCACGGCGCTGGGGCCGCTGCCGGGCGGGGTGAAGCTCACTTGTCCGCCTTGCACCGGTTCATTGAAATTGCTGCTGACCGCGACGGCCAGCGGATTGGCAAAAGGCGCGGTGGGCGCCGCCGTCTGGTTGTTGCCGCTCATAATGGCGAGCATGAAGCCGCGCGATTCAAACGCGCCAATGTCTACGTTGCCGACGCGGTTGATGCCGCGCTGATCGGTGGCGGGCGCACCACTGCTCGTGCCCGCATTGATGGCCGGACTGCCGGGCAACAAGGCGTGCGTTTGCGTCGGGCCGCCGTAATTGCCCAGCGGCGCGAGCAGCGCCGGGAGCGGATTCGCACTCGTGCCGACTTGATCGTTATTGACGCCGTTCGTGAAGCCGGTGCTGGAATCGTTCTGGCCGATCAAGTTAAAACCTTGTGACACGTAGCTTCCAAAAGCATCCGGGTCTCCGAGCCCTGCTGTGTTGCCCGCAACGATGGTACCTTTGATATTGCCAATACCAGAATTCTTGAAAATCCCCCCACCGAAACCGCCGGCTGCATTGTTGGTAATCGTGCAGTTCGTTACCGTGAGCAAGATTGCCCCACTTTCACCAGCAATTCCCGACCCACTGTTACCGGTGATGGTGCTATTACTGATAGTGGCCGTGCCATGACTATCAATCCCGCCTATATCGGCGGTATCCTGGTTGTTGGCGATGGTACTATTCACCACGGTCAGCAGATTAGTATTTAAGATGCCGCCTCCATGATTATCGGCACTGCTATTAGAAACCAGACACTCGCGCACCGTCAGCGTGCCTTGATTACAAATTCCCCCGCCGCCACTCCCCACCGCATTGCCATTCGTAATCGTCAGCCCAGACAGCGTTGCCGTGACGTCTGTAGGAATGTCAAAGACACGACTGGCGTTGTTGCCGCTGATCGTCAGCAGATTCGCGCCCGGCCCTTGAATCGTCAGGTTCTTGTCAAGCACCAATTCGCCCGACGTCAGCGTGATCGTGCTGTTGGCGGGCAGATTGAAGGTAATCGCACTGCCCGGACAGGCATCGGCAATCGCTTGCCGTAAGCTGCCCGCGCCGCTGTCGGCGGTAGTCGTGACGATGGGATTAGTCACACACGAACCGACCTCGAACGCGCCGATGTCTACTACGCTACCGACCTTGCGTGGGAAACCCGCACCGCGTTGATCGGTGGTGAGCGGCGTGCTCAGACAACCGGGATTCTGCACGACGCAGTTGTCGCCCAGGTCAATGGCTGGGCTACCCGGCAGCAGTGCCATTGTCTGCGTCGGCCCACCGTTGTTCTGAAGCGGGCCAAGTTTCGGATCGCCGCTGAGGGCAGGTGAGCACGAGCCATCCATCACCAGATTATTCTTGTTGGTGCCGATGGTGCCCAAGTTCGCGCAATCAACGCCCCTCGATGAGTTGGCGATGATGGTGTTGGCAAAGTTCAGCGTGCTATCGTTGAGGATGCCGCCGCCGGTAAAGTTGAGGTCTGCCAGGCTATTGCCGGAGAAGGTGCTGTTGGTCACGTTCGCCGTGCTGCGGTTGTAGATGCCGCCGCCAAGCCGGGCGCTATTGTCCGAGAAAGTGCTGTTGATCACATTCAATGTGCCAGCCCTATTCTCAATCCCGCCGCCACCGTAGGCGCTATTGCCAGTGAAAGTGCTGTTGGTCACATTCACCGTGCCGCCGTCATTCTCGATGCCGCCGCCGTCGGCACCGCCATCGCCATTGCCTACGCTATTGCCGGAGAAGGTGCTGTTGGTCACAGTCAGCGTGCCAAAGTTGACGATGCCACCGCCGCGGCATCCACATTTGCCATTCGCAATCGTCAGGTTCAGCAACGTGAGCGCCTTGCCGCTGTTGACAATCATCACTTGCACGGAATTATTTCCGCTGACGATGATGCTCCTCCCCGTGCCGTCAATCGTCAGGTCGTTGTTGATGGGAGGCAGGGTCGAAGCGAGCGTGATCGTGCCGCTGACGCTGAAGGTGATCGTGCTGCCCGGACAGGCATCTATAATCGCCTGCCGCAAGCTGCCAGCGCCGCTGTCGTTGCCGTTCATCACAACGGGATTGGTGGTGCAGGCGAGCGCCGCCGCGCTAGTCGCCGTCGCGTGCGTGGTGCGCAAGCCCCACCAGCCGCCGCTCAGCAGCACGCAGCACAGCACCGCCGGGAGCCACTTGCTTAAGCGCCGTCGCAGGTTGCCGAACAATTCATTGCGTCTCGTTGGTTGCGATTTCATCAGGTTCCTCCCGGTTGGGGTGTGTTTGTTTTCAGGGAAACCGGCTGCCGCGTGACGCCTGGCCCGCAGCCTCGTCCGCCGGCGTGGCTGGCGCGGGCAGGATTTGCCACAGCGCCAGCAGATTCTCTTTCTCGACAAAGCCCGCCGCGCCCGCCGCCCGCGCCGCTTCGCGCCATTCCGCCGTGTCGTATTGCGTGACAATGCAAACGTGGGCTTCGGGCTGGGCAGCCTTGAGTTGCCGCGTCGCCTCGATGCCGTTGACGTTCGGCATCTGAATATCCATCAGCACCCAATCCGCCGCGCTCAATTGGTATTGTTGATAGGCCGCCAGCGCCGCCGCGCCGTCCGCGCATTCGTAAACGGCCTCGGCCAGCGGCCCGGCGATGCGCCGCAGCAACGCGCGAATCGCAGGATTGTCTTCGACGATCAACAGCTTCATGACTTGTCGTATGTGATCTCGGCGGGCTTGCCGATGAACGAGGGGAACTATGCGGAAAGGCGGGTGGGGAAGATATAGCGGCTACCACTCAGTTGGCATAGGTGGTACCACTCATGCGGCCACCTGGGTACGCACCGCTTCCAGCGTGCGGGCGTGGCGTTAGACAGACTGATACCGTAGGACAACCCTCCGGCATCAGTCTGTCTGCCGCCGAGACCGCACGCTGGAAGCGGTGCGTACCCAGGTGTCACAGCAATTCAGATTTATGTTCCAACGCAAACCGCAACAGCGCATTGTGCCCGTGCAGAGCGAGCTTGCGGCAGATGTTGGCGCGGTGGTTTTCGACCGTGCGGTAGCTGATGGTTAATTCTTCGGCGATGTCTTTGCTTTCTTTCTGTTGGGCGATCAGGCGCAGGATGCGGCGTTCGGTGGCGGTCAGATCGCCGAGGCCGGGTTTGTGTTCGGCCATTCCGGCGGCGCGCGCCGTGCGGTTGAACAAGTGACCGGTGAGCGCCGAAGACACGAACGGATGACCCGCCGCGACGGCTTTGACGGCGGCGACGATGTCGGTGACGGCGCTCTCTTTCAATACGTAACCGAGCGCGCCCAGATCGAGGGCTTCGTTGAACATCACTTCATCGCTGTGAATGGTCAGGAAGATGACGGCCACGGCGGACTGACGCGCGCGCAGTTGGCGCAGCAGTTCAAAGCCGCTCAAGCCGGGCATGTTCACATCGAGGATGGCGATGTCGGGCTGGTGCTCCGCGATGGCGGCGAGCGCGGTGGGGCCGTCGCCCGCCTCGGCAACGACGCGCAAACGCGGCTCGGTTTCGATGATCGTGCGCAAGCCGCTGCGCACAATCGGATGATCGTCGGCAATCACGAGGCGAATGTCAGGCGCTTGGTTCATGTTTCAATGCCAGGTTGATCTGCAAACGTGTGCCCGCGCCCGGCGTGGATTCGAGCGCGAACGTGCCGCCGAGCATGCGCACGCGCTCGGCGATGCCGGTCAAGCCAAAACCTTTCGATTGGGCATTGCGGATTACGGAGTGCGGATTGAAAGGCATCTGCGAATCTGCAATCTGCAATCCCCAATCCGCCATCCCTCGTCCGTTGTCCTGCAACGTCAATTCGACGTGCGCGTCTTTGCGCAGCATCACGAGTTGCGCGGCG
Organism: Acidobacteriota bacterium; assembly: GCA_016196035.1. Classification (NCBI taxonomy): domain Bacteria; kingdom Pseudomonadati; phylum Acidobacteriota; species Acidobacteriota bacterium. The sequence goes on from JACPYM010000064.1 coordinate 35,547, forward strand.
GTCGCGCCGGAATGCTTGACGATGTTGCTCAAGCCTTCCTGCACGATGCGGTAAACATTGATTTCGTCGGCGGGCGCGAACACGCCATCGAGCGGATCGAGTTCGGCAGTAATTGCAATGCCCGAAGCGTGCGCGACCTGCTTGACCAGACCGTGCAATGTTTTGGTAAGTCCGGCTTGTTCTAACTGGTGGGGGCGCAGATTGTAGGAGATTTCTTTGACCTCGTGAATGGCCCGCGAAGCCTCTGCGGAAATATCGCCGATTTGCGCTTGCGTTTGCGTGGGGCTGAACTTGTTTTGCAAGAGCAGCAAGGCCAAGTTTTTGATGACGATCAGGCGTTGCCCCAGACTGTCGTGCAATTCGGCAGCGATGCGCTGGCGTTCGCGTTCCTGCGATTCGAGCAATTGTTGTGAGAAGACTTGCTGCTGGGCATGCTTTTTTTCGACCAGCGCGAGCCGCCAACGATGCGCTGACCACACCAGGCTTGCGACGCCCACGAGCATCAGCGACACAAACCACCACCTGCGCCAGAACGGCGGGATGACTTCGATCAGCAAACGGCGGCCTGCGCTGTTCCAGACGCCGTCGGCATTGGCTGCCGTCACGCGAAACGTATACTGGCCCGGCGGCAGTGACGCGTAATAGGCCACGCGCCGCTCGCCCGCCTGCACCCAGTCGCGATCGTAACCTTCGAGTTGATATTTGAATTGCACGTGCTCGGGCAGCCCCAGACTCAAGCCCGTGTAATGAATCTCCAGATCACGGTGCTGCGGCCCGACTTCAATCTTTTCAAGCGCCTTGACGGGCGACCGGTCGAGGATCGTTTGCTCAATCTCCACGGGCGGCGGCAGCGCATTGATCTCGCGCGGATCAATCACCGCGACTCCGGCAATGGTCGGAAACCAGAGCCGGCCATCGCGCGCGCGCCAGCCGGCGGGCTGTCCGCCACCATTCGTCTCGCTGCTCTTCATCCCGTCGGCGGCGCGGTAAGAAACGCAAGTGAACGCCGAGAGCTTGCCAGCGGCGTAATCGTTGAGTTCCTGACGGCTCACGCGATAGATGCCGCGATTGCCGCTCATCCAGAAGTTGTCGTGTTCATCGGCAATGATGCGCGAGACGTTGTCGTCAAAGAGTCCGTCTTTGGTCGTGATGGCGACGAACTTGCCGTTGCGAAAACGATTGAGGCCGCCGCCATACGTGCCGATCCACAAACTGCCATCGCGGTCTATGTGGATGGCGCGCACAAAGTTGTGTGAAAGGCCTTGCGCCGTGGTGTAGTTGGTAAAGCGCCCTGCTTGAAAGCGGCTCAAGCCTTCGACCGTGCCCAGCCAGAGCGCGCCCGCGCCGTCTTCCGTGATGAAACGCACGCTGTTGTTCACTAAACCATCAGTCGTGCGGTAAGTAGTGATCGTCTCATTGTGCAATCGGCTCAACCCATTCGCCGAACCGATCCAAATCTCGCCCGCGCGATCCTGATAGAGCGCCCACACGTTGCCCGGCGGCAAGCCTTGCGCGGCGGTGTAGCTGGTCAATTGCCCGTCCTTGATTCCGTCTTTGGGCCCGGGCTTGAGACGAACCACCGTGTTTTCCAAACCAATCCAAAGATCGCCCGCGCGGTCAATCAGCAACGCGCGCGCACTGTCGCCGGGCAAGCCTTCCTGGCGTGTGAAAGGGGTGATGCGTCCGGCTTGCCAGCGCATGACGCCGCGTCCCAGCGTGCCGAGCCAGAGCGCGCCCGCGCCGTCTTCAACGATTGGCAGCAGGCTGTTGCTGAGCAATCCATCGTCGGTGGTGTAAGTCACCACACGGTTCCGGCGCCAGCGGAAGAGGCCGCCACCATTGGTGCCGATCCAGAAATTGCCTTCGCGGTCGCCGTGAAAACCCCAGACGGTAAAGGGCGGCAGGCTCTGCTGCTGCGGATGCGGGCGGCATTGGCCGCCGCTCACCTGGCGCAACCCGACTCCGCCAAAACCGTTCACCCACAGCATGCCTGCCGCATCTTCATAGAGTTGGCGCACGTTTCCGCCGCAATCAAGCAGCGTCGGCGGCTCAAATTTCCCATTGAGGATTTGCGCCACATACTGGCCTGCTGCCGCCCACAGACTCCCGTTACGCCGCACGCACAGCGATTGAATCGGCGGCACTGCATTTTTCCCAGCCTGCTGCTGTACCGCCTCAACCGCAAATACACCAGCGCGAAACTGGGCTAAGCCGCCGGACGTGGCGACCCACAAATGGCCCTCGCGGTCTTCGGCCAGCGCATGAACGGCCTTGTCCGGCAACCCGTCAGCTACGCCGTAGTTTTTGAATTGACCGTGACTGAAACGTGACAATCCATCATCCGTGCCGATCCATAAGTCTCCCTGCCGATCCTCGGTGATCACATAAACAGTATTGTTGGATAACCCCTGCGCAGTGGTGTAAGCGGTAAAAACTCCGGCTTGGAAACGCGTGAGGCCGCCACTGTCCGTGCCAACCCAGAGCGCGCCTGCCCGGTCTTCGTAAAGGAAACTGATCCGATTGCTGCGTAATCCAGGGGTGTTGGTCGCGTTGAAGACCGTGAATTTCACCCCATCGAACCGCGCCAGCCCACCCAACGTGCCCAGCCAGAGATAGCCGGCGCGCGTTTGCCAGATAGCGCTGATCGTGTTCTGCGGCAGGCCGTTCTCGGTCGTCCAGTTGGTTTGGGCATAGTGTGTCGGGAGGGCTTGCGCCGCCACCTGCGCGAGGGGCAGCAACATCAGGAAGATGATTTGAGTGATGGACATGCTCAGCCTGCCGTCTTTTGTGATCTGTGAGTGCCGATGTATATCCCCGATTGGGGCGCGCGCCAATCGCGGCGGAGAATCATAGCTGCAACCAAAAAAAGCGGCACGCACTATCCAATAGCCGGCGCGCGTTTTAAGCAGTGCGTGAACGGCGTTTTGCGGCAACCCGTTGTCCGCCATCCATTGGTCAAAGCGGTACTGCGCCTGCGCCACCACATTGAGCAGCCAGCACCACATCACGAAATAAAACGGGGCCCATCCCACTAATGCGAGTCTTCGTTGATACATTGTGTTTGAACCAGTTTGAGTACCGCAGAGGGCAGAAGCGCGCGCACTCTAAAACAAAACAGGCAGACCGGCAATATAACGCGCGGCTCAACGCGGTCTGGCTTGTCTGGCTTTAGCGAATTGTGCCAACGAAGAAAAAGCTTGAGCGACGCACCGTTTCAGGTGTAATAATGAGCTTCCGATTTCCCAACGATATGAGATGAATGATCTAGTCATCTTAATGGCATCCGCCTTTGAATAATCCCCAAGCTTCATTTGCACAGATTCTGCAAAGATTCAGTTTTTCATAAAAGGAAGGTTTAGCTGTGAGCAACAAGCAAGTTTTACTCGACCGCATCGCCCAGCGCAGCGCGCGCGTCGGCGTCATCGGACTCGGTTATGTCGGCCTGCCGTTGGTGGTCGAATTCGGCCACGCCGGTTTCGTCTCCACCGGGTTTGAAGTGGACACGCGCAAGGCCGACGCCATCAATCGCGGGGAAAGCTACATCCCGGACGTGCCCACCGCGCAGGTCGCCGCATTGGTCAAGGCCGACAAGCTGCAAGCCACGACCGATTTTTCGGCGCTCAAGGATCAAGACATCATCATCATTTGCGTCCCGACGCCGCTGCGCAAAACCAAAGACCCCGATGTCTCTTACATCCTGGCGGCGGCGGAAAAGATTCAGGAAACCTTGCGCCCGGGCCAGTTGGTAATTCTGGAATCCACCACCTACCCCGGCACGACCGACGAAGTGTTGAAGCCGATCTTTGATGCGAAGGGTTTGAAGATTGATGAGGATTACTTCCTGGCTTTCTCGCCCGAACGGGTTGACCCCGGCAACGAGAGTTTCAACACCAAGAACATCACCAAAGTCGTCGGCGGCGTCACGGCGGACAGCGCCGATGTGGCGGCGGCGGCTTACGGCACGATGGTGGACAAGGTGCACCGTGTGACGTCGGCGCGCGTGGCCGAGGCTTGCAAGCTGCTCGAAAACACCTTCCGCGCGGTCAACATCGGCCTGGTCAACGAACTGGCACAGCTTTGCCACACGCTGGGAATTGACACCTGGGAAGTGATCGCGGCGGCGGCGACCAAGCCCTTCGGCTTCATGGCCTTTTATCCAGGCCCCGGCATCGGTGGGCATTGCATCCCGCTCGATCCGCATTACCTCTCGTGGAAGGCGCGCATGCACGGCTTCGAAGCGCGCTTCATTTCCCTTGCCGAAGAAGTTAATTCCAAGATGCCCGAGCACGTGGTCGAACTCGTCACCGACGGCCTGAACGGTCATCGCAAAGCGGTGAACGGCTCGAACGTGTTGGTGTTGGGTGTGGCCTATAAACGCGACATTGACGACATGCGCGAAAGTCCGGCGCTCGCCGTGATCGAACACCTACAAAAACGCGGCGCCGCAGTCAGCTTCCACGATCCGTATGTGGCCGAGGTTCATCTGGAAGGAAACGGCGCGCACCTGAGCGGCATTCCGCTGACATTGGAAGCCGTCGCCAACGCCGATTGCGTCATCATCGTCACCGACCATCGCAACGTGGATTACAAATGGGTGGTCGAGAACGCCAAGCTGGTTGTGGATACGCGCAATGCGACGCGGCCCTTGGGCGAGAATGAGAAGATCATTCGGCTATAAATCAAAAGGCAAAAGGCAAATATCAAAAGGCAAAAGTGTGGAACTGATCTTTAGAAATAAAGAAAAGTGCCGACCTTTTGCCTTTTGATATTTGCCTTTTGCCTTTTGATTTTCCTACCACTCACCCGTGCGATCCCACGCAAACGCCCGCAATTTATCCAGCAATTCAGCCGACAACATTCGCCCATCCGAATAGGAAAGATTGGCCGTGACGTGTTTGGCCGTGCGCATGCCGGGGATCACGGTGCTGACGGCGTCGTGGTGCAGCGTGAAGCGCAAGGCCAATTCGGCCAGCGTCGCGGCTTCACTGCCCAACGATTCTTTCAGCTTTCCGACGCGCTCAAACACCTTCTGTTTGCGGTCGCCCCGGAAGAACCAGTTGCGGAAATCGCCTTCGGGAAAGGTCACATCAGGTGTGATCACACCGGTCAAGCCGCCCTCATCAAACGGCACGCGCGCCAGCACGCCGATGTGATGTTGCTGGCAAACCGGATACAGCTCGTCTTCGGGCGCTTGCTCAAAGATGTTGTAGATGACCTGCACGGTGTCAATGTAACCGAGCTTCAACACTTCGATGGCGTTGGCAGGCTGGTAATCGTTGAGTGAGAGGCCGAAGTAACGCACCTTGCCGTCTTCGCGCAATTTCATGAACGCATCCAGCCATTCGTTCTGATGCGCCCAGGTGTCGTGCCAGACGTGCAGTTGTTGAATGTCCAGACAATCTACGCCCAGATTGCGCAGACTCTGCTCGGTGCATTCGATGATGTAATCGTAGGGAAACACATCGTGCACCGACACCGGACGCGCCGGCCATTCCATGTTTTTGGGCGGGACTTTGCTGGCGAGATAGATACGTTCCTGGCGGGCGCGCGCGACTTCGCCGACCAGCTTTTCGCTGTGGCCGCTGCCATAGGCCAGCGCCGTGTCAATGAAGTTCAAGCCCTGATCAATCGCCAGGTTCAACGCGCGTTTGGCTTCGTCATCATCGCCGCCCCGCCATTGCACGCCGCCGATGCCCCAGGCGCCGTAACCGACCTCGGAAACCTCAATCCCCGTCCGGCCCAGTTTGCGGTATTTCATGATTCTTCTCCCTCGTGTTTTTGATTTGAATGTGATGCGCTGGACGCACGGGCATTTACGCACTCGGCATTTTGCGTTGTCAAGCAAGGCGACTGGCGTGTGCCCGGCCCATCATCAGCCGCGCTATTTGATTAACAAAACACCGCAGCACAAACGGATACCGTCTACTCAATTGCAAGCCGATCTCGCTCTGATGCCGTGCCGACCCATCTGCTGAGGCAAGCGGCGCTGGGCGGTGTCTGGCTCGACGATTACTCCAACGTGTTGAGCATGTTTCGCTGGAAGTAGCACCACAGCAACCAAACACCATCCGCGCTAAAAACGGCTAAACCCCACGCCAGCGCCGCTGAGGCGGTGGCGTGGGGTTAGCGTGGTTGCGGGTTCAGCGTGCTGGGTCTATTTCGAATTGATGCCCATCACAAACCCGTCAAGCCCGACCGAAAGACTGGCGAGTTCGCCGGGCATCTGTTGAAAGCGTGTGGTGGCCGGATTGAACCAGAAAACCTCGTGCGCCGCATTGAGGCCCCAGACCGAACCCGCGCGGCCCACCGCCAACTTCACCAAACGGCCCGGCACTTGGGCGAACCGCATGGTGGCCCCGTTGAGCGCGAAAATTTCGTTGTTGGCGTTCAACCCCCACACCGCGCCGTCCTGGAATTTGCTGACGCTGATTTGCGCCAGGCGACCGGGCACTTGTTGAAATTCCCGGGCGACCGGATTGAACTGGAAAATCTCGCCGCTCGCATTCAGCCCCCACACACTGTTGTAGCCAACTGCGATTTGCACCAACCGTCCCGGCACTTGCTGGAATTCGCCAGTCTCGCGCTTGAAAACGAAGATTTCCTGTTGCGCGTTCAGCCCCCAAACATTGCCGTTACTGATGGAAATCTGCGCCAACAGGCGGCCCGGTACTAGCTCGAACTCTTGCGTGTCTGAATTGAATCGGAGAACTTCCTGCCACGGATTGATGCCCCAGGCCTCACGCCCGGTCGTATCCACGGCGATTTGCGTCAGCGGCCAGTAAAATTGCGTGTAAGTCTGCGTCTCCCAGTCGTAGCGGAATACTTCGTTCTGCGCATTGATGCCCCAGATAAAGCTGTTGAAACCCTGACCGACTTCGATCTGTTTGAGGCGGCCCGGCACTTGCTCGAATTGCTGCTGCTGCGGCTCGCGGTACAGCGTGCCTTGATTTTGGAACACCTCGCCACCTGCTTCCGTCCAGTGAACCCAACTGAACGAGATGGTGGAAGCGCCGTTGATGAAAGGCGGCACAAAGATGCGCGCCGGGCTGCTGCTTTCGTCCAGCCATTGCAAAGCGGGCGTGAGTTCGCCGCTCTTCCACAACAGGTTGCCGCCGCGTGTCAGATCAGGCGCGCCCGCGTGAAAAACGGCCCACTCGTGCGGATTTTCCAGGATCGTCGGCACCTTGTTCCCGTCCTGCTGAATATGCCAGATCGCTACGCCTTCCGACGCCACCTCGCTATCAAAATTGGTGTTGCCGGGCGCACGGCGTGAACGGTATTCGACGATAAAGAATTCTCCGACGCCGCGCGCCGAATCGTAAAGAATGACCGGCGCATCAGGCCGGAAGCTTTGCTGCGCGTGCAGAAATTCGGTTCCTGGCGCACGCAAATCACGAATGCGCGGCTCGACCCAACCCAGTTGCAAGCGATGCCAGGGGTCAAGATAGTAGCTGCGTTTGTCGTCGTAGTTGGTGTAAACCGTAGCGCCCATCAGGGTGAGGTCATTGTTCAGCCCACCGCCGCCGTACAAATCCAACGCCCCCAATTGATGATTGAGTTCGTGCGTGATGGACATCAAGCTGGCGCTTTGTTCAATGTTTGCTGCTTGCCCGCAAAAACTGACGCTGGAATTGCCTGCGCGCAAACAACCGGTGGGGCGGTTGTAGGCGGTATCAGGAACTCCATCGTTCGGGCGCCGCGCGTTTTGAATAATCAGCACGCCCAGTTCACTGCTGTCTACAAAGCGGTCGCCGTTGGCATCGAATTGCGCAAAGTTGAACCCATCCTGCATCGCTTTCAATATGGCCCGGTTGGAACGCGCGATGTCCGTCCCCTCACCGCCCTGCACAAAGGCATCCGCCACGGAAAGATTGACTTCCACAACGCCGCCCACGCGCCAGCTAAACCGCCCGTTGGATATGGCAAGAAAGTAATTGCTGACGCTGCGGTCTCGACTCTGCAGCGAAAAGACCAGCGAACTGTAATAGCTTTTGTCTTTGTCGGAGGCAAAAGGCGCGCCGCCATCGTAATGGGCGATAATTAGCAAAAGCGGACGCAGCCCTTTGACATTGCCCATCTTGCGGTAGCCGAAATCTTCCAGCGACTGCGCCAGCACGGAAACACCGCCTAGCGCCAGGCACGCCACCCAGAGACAAGCCGTTTTCAGTAGTTGCCGCGTCTGCTTTGCCTGCGTTGCTCGCTCAAACTTTTGCTGCTGTTTCATCACTGTTCACTCCTCGTTCAGGTTCGCTCGGTTGATCCATTTACGTTTTGATTGCACGAACACCTCTCAATCACGCAGCATCACTATATGCAGCGGGCTGGCTAACCAGGATGGGACGTGTCATAGATCAGCCGTGACTTCGGTCACACTGCCAGACCAGCAGGCTTTAACGGAGCGATTGGCAAAATCGCAGACAGCAGGCAGGGTGGTTCGCTTGAATGATTGAAGAGATGCCTTTTGCGCCGCCCACAAAGTTTGCTAGCATCTGGCTTGACCGAGTTCACAGTTGTTTAGGTGTAGCTGTCATGCCAACCATTGATCCGCAACACGAAGATGATGTCCTGACTGAGCGCAAGCAGAAGCTGCAAAAGCCGCCGCTCTATAAAGTCCTCTTGCACAACGATGATTTCACGACGATGGATTTTGTCGTCTTCGTGTTGGTGCAGGTCTTTCACAAAGGCGAGGAAGAAGCGATCCAGATTATGCTCGCGGTTCATCAGCAAGGCGTCGGTGTGGCGGGCGTTTTCACCTACGAAGTCGCCGAGACCAAAGTCAACCAGGTACACAATCTGGCAAAGGCGCATGAATACCCGCTGCTGTGCACCCTGGAAGAAAACGAATAAAGCACCATGCAATTGACCATCGCCGAATTACTCGCTTACACCGACGAAGAGCGCGCCAAATGGCAACGCTGGTTCGCCGCGCATGGCGACGAACCGTTGAAGCTGGCGCTCGCCGGTGAAACGCATACCAGCCTGGGCGCCTTGATCATGCACATTTTCTGGGCCGAAGGGTTTTATGCTTACTGGCTGCGCGGCGAAGTGCTCTCGCAAGACAGCACGGTGGTCAAAGAGAATCAGGCGCGGCCCAACGATCAAGCCGCCGCAGTCTTTGGCCTCGGTGAAATCACGCGCGCGGCCATGCGCGCTTTTACCGGCAGCGCCAGCGCCGAGGATTGGGAGCGCGCCTATGAACTGGCAGTGCCGGAATTGCACTTTCAAGGCTCCGCGCGCAAATTGATCGCGCATATATTGATTCACGAAATTCGGCATTGGGCGCAGGTCGCCATCATCATCAGACAAAATGGGCTGACGCCGCCGGGCGATCACGACTTGGTGTTTAGCCCCTCTTTCGGGCCGCTGGCACGGCGCATTTCCAACCCAGACTAACGCTTTATGATAACCAGAGAATTACAAGCCACCCTGAACCTGGCCGCCAACGAGGCGATCACACGGCGCCACGAGTTTTTAACGCTGGAGCATCTGCTCTTTGCCTTATTACACGACCGGCAAGGCGGCGAGATCATCCTCAATTGCGGCGGCAACCTCGACGAGTTGCAGCAAGAGCTGGAAGTGTTCTTCGCCGAAAATCTGCACCCGTTGCCACTGGGCGTCGAACGCTTTCCCGAACAGACTGCCGCCTTTGAACGCGTGTTGGAGCGCGCGCTCTTTCAAGCGCAGTCATCCGGCCAAGAAAAGATTGACGCGGGCAACATCCTGGCCTCGCTCTATCTGGAAAATCATTCGCACGCGCTTTACCTGCTGGAAAAACAAGGCATCTCGCGGCTGGATATGCTGAATTACATCGCGCACGGCATCTCGAAACTCGACGCCGACGATGACGACCTGTTGGCGGAGGAGACTGACGATACCGACGAGCCGGATGCCATCTTGGGCAAACGCGACAGCCAGCCGCGGCACGGCAAAGACCCGCTCTCAGCCTTCACCGCCAACCTGACCGAACGCGCCGCGCAGGGCAAGATTGATCCGCTGATTGGCCGTCTGGCCGAACTCGAACGCACGATTCAAGTGCTCTGCCGCCGCCGCAAAAACAATCCGCTTTATGTCGGCGATCCCGGCGTCGGCAAGACCGCCATTGCCGAGGGACTCGCGCTCAAGATTCACGAAAACGCCGTGCCCGACCCGATCAAAGGTTTTGAGGTTTACGCGCTGGACATGGGCGCGCTACTTGCCGGCACGCGCTATCGCGGCGATTTCGAGAATCGCCTGAAAGCCGTCATCCAGGCCTTGCAGGAAAAGCCCAACGTGATTTTGTTCATTGACGAAATCCACACCATCGTTGGCGCGGGCGCGACCAGCGGCGGTTCGATGGATGCCTCGAACATCCTGAAACCCGCGCTGGCCAACGGCGAAATGCGCTGCATCGGTTCGACCACGCACAGCGAATACAAGGCATCGTTTGAACGCGACCGCGCGCTGGCCCGCCGCTTCCAGATCATCGAAATTTCGCAACCGAGCATCGCCGATACGATCCAAATCCTGCGCGGCTTGAAAGGCCTTTACGAAACCGCGCACGGCATCCCCTACAGCGACGCGGCCATCACCGCCGCCGCCGAACTGTCGGCCAAATACATCAACGACCGTTACCTGCCCGACAAGGCGATTGATGTGATTGACGAGGTCGGCTCGGCGATGAAGCTAAAACCTGCCGCTGAACGGCCCGCGCTCATCACCGAACACGAAGTCGAACTGGTCGTCGCCAAGATGGCCAAGATTCCCCCCAAGACCGTCTCGACCAACGACAAACTGAAACTGCAAAACCTGGAAGGTGAATTGCGCGAGGTGCTTTACGGCCAGGATCACGCCATCACCAAACTGGTCAACGCCATCAAACTCTCGCGTTCGGGCCTGGGCCACCCCGACAAACCCGTCGGTTCGTTTCTGTTTTCCGGCCCGACGGGCGTGGGCAAAACCGAACTCGCCAAACAACTGGCGCACGCGCTGGGCGTCGAATTCATTCGTTTTGACATGAGCGAATACCAGGAAGCGCACACCATCTCACGCCTGATCGGCGCGCCGCCGGGCTACGTCGGCTTTGATCAAGGCGGCCTGCTGACCGATGCGATTCGCAAAACGCCTTATGCCTTGCTGGTGATGGATGAGATCGAAAAGGCACACCCGGCGCTGTTTGATATTTTGTTGCAGGTGATGGATCACGCCACGCTGACCGACAACAATGGCAAGAAGGCCGACTTCCGCAATGTCATTCTGATCATGACGACCAACGCGGGCGCGCGTGATTTGAGCGGCAAACGCATGGGCTTCAAACAGGTCGAACAGACCGGCATCGGCGGCACCGGCAGCAAAGCCCAGGGCGCCATCGAACGCACGTTTAGCCCCGAATTCCGCAATCGCCTCGACGCCTGGATCGCCTTTGAACCGCTAACCACCGAAGTCATCAAACAGGTCGTAGACAAATTCATCAACGAATTGCGCTCGCAATTGATCGAGAAGAAGGTCGAGTTGGAACTAACCGATGCGGCGCGCGAGTGGCTGGCGACGAAGGGCTACGACAAACTTTACGGCGCTCGCCCCATGGCGCGGCTGATTCAGTCGAAGATCAAAGAGCCGTTGGCGAATGAAATTTTGTTTGGCGCGTTGGAGAAGGGCGGCAGGGTGATTGTGGATGAGAAGAACAAAGAGTTGGCGCTGGAATTCACCGCCGCAAGCTGAAAGGTCAAACAATGGCTGCCGAACTAAAACTAATTAGCCCAGAAGAATACTTGGCGTGCGAACGTGTGGCCGAATACAAAAGCGAGTATGTCAACGGCCATATCTTGGCGATGGCGGGCGGCAGCAAACGACACAATCGCGTGGCCGGCAGCGTTTTCGGTGAACTGTACATCCTGTTCAAAGACACACAGTGCGAAGTCTTCAACAGCGATATGAAAGTGCGGGTGTCGAGTTCAATGAAGTTTCACTACCCCGATGTCTCAGCGGTTTGCGGTGAAGCCAAATTCGCCGACGATGAAGAAGATGTGCTGCTCAACCCGCAATTGATTGTCGAAGTACTCTCACCGCGTACTTCTGCCTACGATCGCGGCAAGAAGTTTCAGTACTACCAGGAAATTTCTTCCTTCCGCGAATACCTCTTGATCGCGCAAGATGAGCCAGTCGTCGAACGCTATGTTAAACAAGCCGACGGCAACTGGCTGTACACCAAAATCGCCGGACTCGAAAATAGCGTCGAATTGCTCACGCTCAACTGCCGCATCGCACTACGCGACATTTACGCCAAGGTCGAGTGGCCCGCTCCCTCAGAAACTTAAGCTCACCCCAAACTGCATCCGCCGCACGGGCCGCGCCGCCACGGCTTGCCCAAAGAACGGCGAACTCTGATTCCCGACAAAGCCCGCGTAATTCACCCGATTGAACACATTGAAGGCATCCACTTTGACCGCCAGCGTCGGGCCGTCGTCTTTCTTCCCTTTAACCAAACCGAATTCACGCCCCCAACGCAGATCGAGTTGCGCGTAACCCGGCCCTTGCAGCGTGTTGCGTCCGACGCCCGCCGGACGATCCAGCGCGAAGCTGTCTTTGTTATTGTCCTCACCGGTCGTCAAACTGTAAGGCGCGCCAGTATTGAGCGTGAGCGCGACGCCCAGATCAAAATAAGCGCGCGCCTTCAAGGTGCCCGTCATAACGAAGCGTTGCCGCGTGTCGAAATCGGCGCGGCCCCATTCGCCGCGCAGGTCGTAACTGTTCGCCGGGAACCACGCCACGCCGCCCGTGTCGTTGCGGGCGCGCCCCAGCGCGTATTGCACAATGCCGTTGAAATACTTGTTGACCTTACCGCGCAAGGCGATTTCGAGCGCATGGCTGTTCGAGCGCCCGGCGGCTTCGATCTGGCGCGTGACGGAAAAGTTGGGATTCGGACGCAGCGTAGACGGCGGCGCAAGCGGGGCGTTGACATCGCGCGAACGGAACAGATCAAAGCCGCGCGTGCCGACGTAATTGACCGCCAGCGTCAGTCCCTTTTGCAATTGCCGCTCGACGCCGATGCCATATTGCAACGTGTGGGGAATGACGACTTGCGGGTCGAGGCGCACCACACTGACCGGTTGCGCGGCGAGCGTTTGCCCATTGCTCAGCGGATTCGGAAAGCCCGGATTGGGGATCACAAAGCGCCGCAGGGTTTGCCCATCAAAACGCAAGAAATCCGAAATCGGTTGCGGCCCCGTGCGGTCGTAAAAGATGCCCGCGCCGCCGCGCACCACCGTCTTGCGCGCTTTGCCCGGCGCATACGCAAAGCCGAAACGCGGCGCGAAATTGTTGTGATCGTGGAAATAATTTTGCCAGTCGTAACGCAAGCCCACGGCGATGTTCAGCGCGGGCCGCACGCGAAATTCATCCTGCACGAAGCCGCTCACGACGGCCTCCAAAAAATGCAATTCGGTGCGGCCTTGTTGCTGAATGAAGTTGTAGGGGCGTTGGGCTTGATAATCGGCCAGCGAAGCAAAATAGAACGTGCCGAGTTGGTTGGTGCGGTCAAAGACGCCGCGCCAACTGATGTCGGGGATCTGCACCCCTGTTTTGATGAAGTGTTTGCCAGACTGATAAGACAAGGTTTCGACCCATTCGCCGTGCGATTCGCTGCGCGTGAAATCAGCCTGTGCGCCGCCGCTGGTAAAGGCCTCCTGCACGATGACGCGCGGCGCCTGGTTCTGGCTGACGACCGGCGAGTTGTAATGCCCGACCAGCAGATAGAGTTGATGCACCAGCTTGGGCGAAAGGGTCGTGTTGAAGTTCACGCGCACTTCGTCTTCGCGGAAGAGCGAATTGGTGGCGACTGCGGGCAGGTTGAAGCCGCCGATGCCCTGGTTATGTGAGTTGCGGCCTTCAAACGAATAGTGGAGCGAAGCCGTCGTGCGCTCGCTCATCTGCCGCGTCAGCCGCAACGCAAATTCGGTTTGATGAGTTGGCGTCGGCACATTCTGGCGCAATTCGCCGCTGGGCGTGCGCGCAAAGATGACCGCTTGCTGATCCTGTTCGTCGCGTTCGGCGGTGAGCAGGAATGAGAACGGATGCTTTTTATCTTTGCTGAATGGGCTGACCGGGCCGGTGAAATTGCCTTCGTACATGCGCCGCTGTTCAGCCGCGCGCGTCAACGCAAACGGATCGCGGGCATTCGTGCGCGCATCGCGGAACGTCCAGTTGAATTCGCCGTGAAATTGCGGCGTGCCGGGTTTGGTGGTGACTTCGATGCGGCCCCGCCCCGGACGCGCGTATTCGGCGGAGTAGGGGTTGCTGTTGATCTTGATCTCTTGAATCGCCGAGGACGTGACGCCCGCTTTCTTGACCTCCATGCCGTCCACGATCAAGGTCACGCCGCCCGTGCCGATGGCGCCCGCATCCAAAAAGCGCGCGGCCATGCCGATCACATCCTGATCGAAAGCCGGCAGCCGCTTGAGCAGTTCGCGGTCAACTGCGACGGTGTCCTGGTTGTTGCCGGTGTCGGTGTTGACCTGTGCGGCGGCGGCTTCGACGGTGACATCCTGTTGCAATTCGGCGACGGGCAGCACAATGCGCAAAGGCGCGGGCGGTCGCGCGCCCAGGCTGACAGGAATCGTTGCCAGCTTGAAGCCTTCGCGTTCGACCTTGATCTCGTAAGCGCCCGCCGCAAGTTTGTCGAAGCGGAACGCGCCATTCGCATCGGTCGTCACAGTCTGTTTGCGCTGGTCGCTGGTATTGGACAGCGTCACGCGCGCCTTGGGCAAGGCAGCTTCGTTTTGGTCGAACACGAAACCGCTGATGGACGCTGTGGTTTGCGCCTGTGCGGTCAACAGCAACAGGCTGAGCAACGTGCCCAGCAAAAGCGTGCGGTACAACATAAACCCTCTTTTTTTACTTCTCCAACACCAACACCATGAAGCTGCCGGGTACGGCGGCGGGGCGTCCGCCGCCGGTGGCTGGGGCAAATTCAGCCGTTGGGAGATACAGCCGATGCGTCTTGGGATCGCAAGTCATCGTGCGCGCGCCGCGTTGTGTCGGGATGTTTTCCGCTGCGAATTTGCCCGGCGCGGTTTCGCGCACGACCGTCAGCGTGCCGTCGCCGCCGTTGGAACTGAAGGCCAGGCCCGTGCCCGGATCAAAGGCCGCCCCGTCCGTGCCCGCGCCGATGGGCACGTCGGCCAGCACCTTGCCGTTGTCGGCATTCATCACAATCATCTTTTTGTTTTCGCAAACCGCATAGAGCCGCCGCTTCTTGGCATCCAGCGCCAAACCGCTGGGCGCTTCGCCGGGCGCAAGCGGCCAGCGTGACTTGATCGTCAGCGTCTTGGCATCAATCACGGCGATTTCGCTCTTGTCATCAATGTTGACGAAGACGGTACCGTTGCCGTCGGTCTGTGCAAATTCAGGCCGCCCGCCGAGCATGACCGTCTTGATGACTTCGCCTTTGGCCGCGTCAATCACCGTGGTGCTGGCTTCGGCGGCGGCGCGGGTGCGGTTAAAGGTAAAGACGCGCTTGGTCACCGGTTCGTAAAGAATCGCGTCGGGGTTGCCGCCGGTTTTCGCGGTACCCAGCACGGCCAGCGTTTGCAAATCAAAAATCGTGACCGTCGCATCGCGGCCATTGCTGGTGAAGCCGCGCTTGAGGTCGGGCGCAAGGGCGATGCCGTGCACCCCGTTCGTGTTGGGAATCTCGCCGACGGCTTTGCCCGTGGTGACATCCACGACAATGACTTTGGTGGCGTGCGAGACATACAAGCGCTGCGCAGCGCTATCTACCGCCAGATAGTCCCAGCCGCCTTCGCCGCCGAGCGTGATCTTGTTGACGACGTGATAGCCGGAGCCTTGTGCATAGACGACGCAGGGCAACAGCAGCGCAAGCGTAACGAAAATAAGCTGACTGATCTTTTTCATATCGAACCTCGCAATTGAAACAATGCTTGATTATTTGGCGATAGGCTGCCCTTCCGGGCTAACCTTGATCTCGCCAAGTTTCCCCAGCCTTCTGACCTGGGCCTCATAAAATTCGAGTTTGCCGTCTTTGGTGACCGCTTCGACGCGCACGATGCGGCCTTTACCCGCCTGTTTGACAATGGCGTCTTTGACGGCGGGCGGCAACGCGGTGAGCGCCATTTGTTCCTCGATTTCGATGACTTTGCCGTCGGCGTCAATCAGCAAATCGCGCGTCTGACCGTTGCTGATGGTTTCGAGTTCATAGACGGTCTTGCCTTGCTCTAATTCCTTTGAGAGGCCGCGCACCTTGGCGCCTTTACTTTGCTCCTTAACCGTTTGTTGAACTGCCGGTGGCAGATTTCTCATTTGCACGCGTTGTTCCTGCGCTGGGGTTGGTCTGCTGCCAACAAACAGAGCGGCCAACATGAGCGCGAGCGTGAAGGCGAATTTATTGTGTTGCATGGAATCCTCTGGTTACGAACATTGGGGGTTGAGCAGCTTCAGGGTTACGGTACCGCGCGCGTCAGCAAGCAGTGCATCAACAGTGGCGCATGGGGTCAATGTCAGACTGCCGCTTGCTGACGCGCGCGGTACCGTACCGGCGTTACATACTTCCATAAACGAAATTGCAACCGGTTTACAGCCCGCGTTTGCGCAGTAAATAAAACAGCACGGGCGTCACCAGTAAGGACAATGCCAATGAAACGGTTACACCGCCGATCACGGCAATCGCCAGCGGTTGCAGCAACTGCGAACCGGAACCGATGCCGACCGCCAGCGGCAACATGCCAAAGATCGTCGCCAGCGCCGTCATCAAGATCGGACGCAAGCGCCGCCGCGCCGCGTAATAAATGGCGTCGCGCAATTCCAGTCCCTGCGCAGTGAAGTGTTGTTCAGAGTCGAGCATCAGGATGCCGTTTTTGTGCACGATGCCGATGACCATGATCGCGCCCATAAACGACGAAATGTTGAGCGTCTGTTTGGTCAGCCACAGCGCCAGCAACGCGCCGAAGCCGCACAGGATCGTGGCAATCAAAATCGCAATCGGGTGCGAGAACGAACGAAACTCAAACACCAGAATGATGAAGATCAACAGGATCGAACCGAGCAGCACCATCGTCAGGCCGCGAAACGATTCCTGCTGAATCACGTAAAGCCCCCCGTATTCGATCTGCGTGCCGGGCGGTAGCGGGACTTCTTTCGCCAGCCGCAGCTTGATCTCGTCCATTGCCGAGACGAGGTCGCGGCCTTCGAGTTGGGCCGTGACCGAAGAGAAGTTGCGCAAATTGTCGCGCCGGATTTCATAGCTTGTCTCTTCGGTTTCAACGTCCGCGATGGAAGCGAGCGGCACGCTGTGGCCGCTGGGCGAAGTCAGCAGCAGGCTTTTAAGTTTGTCGTTGGTGGAGCGATATTCCGCCGGATAGCGCACGCGAATCGGAATCAGACGGTTGTCGCGGATGACGTTGGAAGCGACTTCGCCATCCAGAATGCCCGCTTGCAAATCGAGCACGTCCTGCGCGCTGAACCCGGCCAGCGCGGCCTTTTCCAGGTTCACTCTGAAATTGTGCGCCGGGCCGATGGCGGTGGTGCGGTCTTCCACATCCACGACGCCCCTGACGCTTTTCTTTTCCAGCCATTCGGCAATCTGGCCGGCGACCTCGCGATAAACTTTGTCATCGGGATGAAAGACTTTGATTTCGATGGGCTGCGGCGTTTGGGCGAGGTCGCCGATCATGTCTTCGATGATGTGAATGAACTCGAATTCGAGCACCGGCTCCTTCTCTTTGATCTTGTCGCGCACCTCTTCGATCACTTCTTCAGACTCGCGTTTGCGGTCGCGTTTGAGCCGCACGAGAAAGTCGCCCGTGTTCGGTTCGGTAATGAGCGGGCCGAGTTCCGCGCCCGTGCGGCGCGAATAGCCCGCCACTTCGGGGGCTTCTTTCAAAAACTCTTCGACGTGACGCAAGACGCGGTCGGTTTCGGTCAGCGAAGTGCCGGCGGGCATTTTGTAATCCAACACGAACGCGCCTTCATCCACTTCGGGCAAAAAGCCGCTGCCCAATTGAAAATAGATAAACACCGAAGCCGCCAGTACGCCCAACGATGCCAGCACCATCAACCCGGCGTGCGCGAGCGACCACTGCAGAGCCTTTTCATAGCGTGCCGTCAACCCGCGCATGATCCGGCCTTCGCCCGCCTGTTCGGCCTCCTCGATGTTGCTAGCGGCTTGCACCGTGCGGGCTTTGAAAAACAGGCGCGCCAAGACCGGCGTCAGGAAGATCGCCAGAAAGAGCGACGCCAGCAACGCCGTGACCAGCGAGAGCGCCAACGCACGAAAGAAAATCGCTGTGATGCCGCCCAAGAAAATCAGCGGCACGAACACCACAATCGGTGTCAGGGTCGAGCCAATCAGCGCGGGTGTGAGTTCGATGATGGCACTCCGGGCGGCTGCGCGCGGCGGCTGGCCGAGCGAGAGATGCACGATGATGTTTTCAACCATCACGATGGCGTCATCAATGACGACGCCAATGCAGGCCGCGATGCCGCCAAGCGTCATCACGTTAAAGCTCATGTTGAAGAGCTTCATAAAAATGATGGCGATCAACACGGCAATCGGAATCACCAGCCCAGCGACCAACGTTGTGCGCCAGCTTTTCAAGAAACCGATCAAGACGACAATCGCCAGCCCCAAGCCAATCAGGATGCTATCGGTCACGCTGCTGATCGAATCGCGCACGTTGAACGATTGATCGTAAAAGATGCCGAGTTGAATGTCGGGCGGCAACGTCTTGCGAATGTCGTCGAGTTCGCGATTCACCGCCGCCGCCGTCTCGACGACGTTGCCGTCAGGTTGTGAATGCACGTTGACGAGCGTAGCCGGGCGGCCATCGGCCGTGACGACAACGTAATTCGGTCGTTCGCCATTCACCACCCTCGCCAGGTTTTTGATGTAAACCGGCGTGCCTTTGACGACATCCACGACGACGTCTTCGATTTGCTCTTTGCTTTTGAGCTGACCGGTAACGGTGGTCAGATAGAGTTTGTAATTTTCCTCGACCAGCCCGCCCGCGCCGATGAGATTGGTTTTGCGGATGGCGTCGGCGACTTTGGTGAGCGGAATGCCGTAACTGTTGAGCTTTTCTGGCTCGACGAGCACGTGATATTCGGGCGGCTTCCCGCCGGTGATGCGCGCTTCGGCCACGCCGGAAAGGCGAAAGAGGCGCGGCGCGATTTGGTTGTAAGCCAGATCGTAAAGTTCCGCCTGCGAGCGTTTCGGCGAAGTCAGGCTGAAACCCAGCATCGGGAACGCAAAGAACGTCAGCCGGTTGATGTCGAAGCGCGTGCCCGGTGGCAGGCTCGGTTCGATCTGCGCGATCTTGCCTTGCATTAGGTGCAAGGCGTTGAGAATGTCTACGTCCCAGCGAAAGATGACGCTGATTTCAGACGAGCCGCGCCCGGTGACGGAGCGCACATCGGTGATGCCGGGTACGCTGCGAATGGCTTCTTCGAGCGGGCGCGTGACGGTCAGCATCTGCACGTCAACCGGTTGAATGCCGTTGTCCACCAGGATGACGATGCGCGGAAAATCGGTTTCAGGAAAGAGCGATATCGGCAGGCGAAAAGTGAACAGCAAACCCGCGCAGGCAAGGCTGAGAAAGATCAGCACCAGCGCGCGGCCGTGCGCGTCTACGAATTGGGCGAGACTTGCAGTCATAGGGTGTCAGGCAACTCTGTGTCCGGTAACTCTTCGCTTGGGTCTTCAGGTTCAGGTGGAAAAACGACGCGGTTATAAACATCCGTCAGCCGCAGCGTGCAGGCAATCGAGTTTAGTTGCAGGCTCGCCTCCAGCCCCGCCGTGCGCCGGTAGAGCCAAGCGCCATCCGTCTGGCGCTCGAAATGTTCGAGCAGCGGTTTGGCCTGCGAGACCAGGACGTAATCGGTTAAAGACGGCAGCCATAATTGATACCGCTCCCACTTCTCGCCGCGATCAAAGGCCTCGGTGGCCGGCGAGAGCACCTCGATGATGACGGTTGGGTTGAGCAGTACATCGCGGAAATTATCGTGATGTTTCAACTCGCCGCAGGCCACCAACAGGTCGGGGTATGAATAAAACCCTTTCAAGGAAGCGTGCGGCTTGGGCACAGGGCCGCTGCGCACCTTCGTGTCTTTTGAAAAGGCTTCGCAAGGCGTGTCCAGCAGTTGGTTGTAAAGTTGTCCGGTGAGATTGATGCAGATCCTGCCGTGTTCGGGACTCTCGCCCGCCAGCTTGTAAATCACCCCGTCCAGATATTCGTGGCGCTCTTCGGCCTCGCGTTCGAGCGCCAGATATTCTTCTTCGGAAATCAAAGGTTGCAGCATTCGTTGTGGCGTCATAAGTTTTTCCTCCGCGCGCATTCTCGCTTATGCGTGCGTCATGCGTCACTCCTTGTCTTTCTCTTTCTTCTCAGCGCTATCTTTATCTTTCTCGCCTTTCTGCTCGTCTTTCTCGCTCTCTTTCTTATGGACTTCGGTGCCGTCAGGCAGGCTGTAACCGCCCTCAACGATCACCGTTTCATCCCCCTTCAAACCAGCCATGATGCGCACCTTGCCCTCCACGACTTCGCCGGTTTCGACTTCTTTGAGGTGCGCGATGTTTTTGCCGTCCACAACCATCACCGTGCCTTTGCCGCCTTCTTCGGCAAATTGCACGGCGGCGACGGGGACGACGACGCTCTGGCGCGCGCTGCCCGTGGTAATGCTCACCGTGCCAAATTCGCCGCCTTTCAACTTGCGTTGTCCATTCGGAATCTCGCACCAAATTTCGACCGTGCGCCGCTGTGGATCAACCGACTGATTGATGGTCGTGATGCGCCCACTGAGCGCCTCACTTTGCTCGGGGCGTTGATCGGTCGGTGCAAAGCTGCACGCCTGCCCTTGCCGCACGGCGCGCGTGTTGGCTTCGGGCACTTGCGCGCGGGCAATCGCAACGGACAGATTCATCACGGTGAAGATGGGCGCGTCGGGTTTAGCCAGATCGCCGGGATACATCATCTGTTCGGTAATGACGCCCGCGAAGGGGCTGAGCACGGTGGTGAATTCGAGTTGCGCATTCATCTCGGCCAGCTTCGCGCGCGCTTGCTCGACGCGGCTTTGCGCGCTGCGGATGTCGCGCTCGTTCGATTGTTTTTCCAGCAGGTCGAGCGATTTAACGGCCACGTCGTAGGCGGTTTTGGCTTGCGCCAATTCCGTTTCGCTCACCAGCAATTCGCGTTGCGGAATGGCGCCTTGATCAAACAGGGCTTTGCGGCGGTCATAAATTTTCTGGGCCTGATCGAGCGCTGCCTTGGTGGTGGCGACCTGCCCGCGCCCGCGTTCGGTTTCGGTCGGCAAGGTGCCTGACGTGGTCTTTTGCAAATTGGCTTCGGCTTCAGCAATGGCGGCACGTGCTTCATCGCGTTGCGCCAGCAGGTCGCGGTTTTCCAAGACGGCCAGCACCTGCCCGGCATTCACGCGGTCCCCCTTGCGCGCGTTCAATTTGACGATGCGCGCCGTGATGCGCGCCGCCAGATTGGCCTGTTCGCGCGGAAAGATCGTGGCGGGCGCGCGCACGGCCAGCGTGAGATCGGCGATTTCGGCCTGCGCCAGCATGACCTCGACCACGGGCTTGGGCGGCTTCTCTTCTTCGGTATGCGCCGCTTTGCAACCCGCGAAGGGCAGGTTGCACAAAAGCGCGATGATAATGCTGATGATGCTGCGATGAATTTTCATTGGCCTGAAGCCACCTCTAAATCGGCCTTGGCGTTCAAGTAATTCGCCAGGAGCGTGAAATAGGCGGCGCGCGCCTGTGCGAGTTGGCTTTGCGCCGTCACGACATCTAGCGCCTGGCCTTCGCCGCCTTCGTAACGCACACGGCTGAGCCGCAAATCTTCTTCGGCCAGCCGGATTTGTTCTTGCGTCAGTTTGAGTTGTTCAAAGAAACGTTTGACGCGCGTTAGCGCCAATTGGTAATCGCGCGAATAGGTGCGTTCGGCAATCGCGCGCCGCGTTTCGACCTGCGCGCCGCGCAATTTGGATTGCTCGACCTGACTGCGCGCCCGAAACCAGTCAAAGATCGGAATGCGCAAATTGAAATAGGCCGCGTAGCCGCGTTCGCTGGCGCGCACCACCGTCGAATCCAGGCCGTACTGAAATACAAAATTGAAATCCGGCAGCAAGGCGGAACGCGCGCGTTTGGCTTCGGCTTCAAAACTGCGCCGCTGCCAGTCATACAACTTGAACTCGGCGCGTTGCAGATAAGGCGCGCCGCCCTGGTTGGGCGTCGTGGCTTCTGGCCCAACTTCTGGCGCGGGCGGCGGCGTGTTGAGCGTATCAGCCAGTGCCAATTCTTCCGCAACATCTTTCGTCCAGAACGCAGCCAATTCCTGGTTGGCTAAGCTGGCTTCCAACTCCGCCGCGCTGCGCGCCTGTTCCAACGAAGCCGCCAACGCTGACGCCTTGATGACATCCGCCTGGGCCACCTCGCCGCTGTTAAACAGCAGCCGCGTCCGTTCTTCAAACGCGCGGCTCTCTTGCACGGCGGCGCGTTGCACTTCGGCCAAATGGCGCGTTAGCAATACGCGGTAATAGGCCGTCGTCACCGCGCGCCGTAAATCGCGCCGCGCGATTTCGTATTCGGCCCCGGCCACACCCTGCGCCGCGCGCGCGCGTTGGGATTCGGCGCGCAACCGGCCCGAAAGATCAAATTCCTGTGTGACCTGTCCCAGCAGCACGTATTCGCGAATGCCATTGAGCGGCACAAAGCTGGGACTGTTGGGATCACGCGCGCTGGGATTGTTGTAGATGAAATTGGTTTGCGCCTGCGCTTGCGGCAGAAAGCCGGCGCGTGCCTGGGTTAGTTCGCGGTCGGCAATGCGACGTTCCTGTTCGGCCACACGGACATCGTTGGGGGCGGCTTCGGCCAGGCGCAGACAATCGGCCAGCGTCAGCAAAGTTTGCGCAGTTGAAGTCGTCAGCAACACCGCCAATCCCAGCAGCACCACCGCGCCGCGTTTCAAATTCATCATCACAACCAACATAGCGTTAGGCACAACTTTAGGCCCTTAAATTTGTAACCAAGGGGAAACGACATATCCGCAGCATACCGCAGCCGAGATAAACGCACCATAAACGAGGCGGCTGAATGCGCGGCTTGAGCGCTTCGCCGCCGGTGGTCTATGATAAGATGCCATCTGAAAGATTGTGAGGATTACCGATGACGGCTCAACCAAACTTGCAACGCAAATACACGATTGAGGAATACATTGAGTTGCTCCACAACTCGGATGAACGCTTTGAGTATTTTGAAGGCGAAATCGTTTCGATGGCGGGCGGCAAGCTGGCGCACGGCAGGATCGCTAAGAACCTGGGTCACCATATCGAGAACCTGCTGGCAGATGGCCCGTGTGAGGTCTTCGGCAGCGACGTCGCCATTAAAACCGTGCGCGCCCAGCCCTTCCGCTACCCGGATGTGAGCGGCGTTTGCGGCGAGCCGCTGATCGAAGAGTTTCGCGGCATTGAGATGTTGCTCAACCCAGTGTTTATCTGCGAAGTCCTTTCGCCACGCACCGAACTTTATGACCGCGAAGAGAAATTTCTGGTCTATCAGGCAATCGAATCATTTCGGGAATACCTCTTGGTTGAACAACAACGTCCGCACGTCACGCGCTATGTGCGCCAGCCCAACGGACAGTGGTGGCGCGACGACATCATCGGCTTGGATAGCTCCGTTAGGCTGGAATCGCTCAGTGTGACGCTCTCGCTGCGCGATATTTACCGGCGGGTCAAATTCCCAGAGCCAGCCGCAGCCGCGACCCAGCCAGCCACCTGAAATTGCATACCTGCGCAGTAAACAAATCGGCCCTGACGGGCTATGATGCCCGCGTCAGTAACTTTTCCCGAACAACTCAATCTATTTCACGTAGCGAGGAATCCACTATGCAACGCACGTTTCACCCTGCTCGTTCTCTGACTTTGCTCGCGCTCGGCGCACTCATCGCCTTGGGCAGCGCGGCCTTCATCAACCACGCTTCATCCCACGCGCAAGAAACCAAACCGGCCAGTCCGTTCACCGGTTTGCGCTATCGCAACATCGGCCCCTTTCGCGGCGGACGCTCGGTCGCGGTGACGGGCGTGGCTTCGCAACCGAATACGTATTACTTCGGCAGCGTCGGCGGCGGCGTCTTCAAATCCACCGATGGCGGCGATAACTGGGTGCCCGTCAGCGACGGCCAGCCTTTTGGCACCGGCACCGTTGGCGCGCTGGCCGTTTCAGAAAGCGACCCGAATATCGTATTCGCCGGCATGGGCGAGGCCTGCATTCGCGGCAATTTCTCGCACGGCGACGGCGTGTATAAATCGGTGGACGCGGGCAAGACCTGGGCGCGCGCGGGCCTCGCCGATTCGCGCATCGTCGGCAAGATCAGAATTCATCCGAAAAATCCCGACATCGTTTTTGTCGCGGCGCTCGGCCACGCGGCGGGCGCGAATGACGAGCGCGGCGTCTTTCGCAGCAAGGACGGCGGTAAGACGTGGCAGCGCGTGCTTTTCAAATCGAACAAAGCGGGCGTGGTGGATTTGAGCATGGATCCGAGCAATCCGAACGTGCTTTACGCCGCGATCTGGGAAGCCAAACGCACGCCGTATAGTTTGGAAAGCGGCGGCCCCGACAGCGGGCTTTGGAAATCAACCGATGGCGGCGATAACTGGACGGATATTTCGCGCGCGCCGGGGCTACCGCGCGGCATCCTGGGCAAGATCGGCGTCGCCGTTTCGCCCG
This sequence comes from Acidobacteriota bacterium, assembly GCA_016196035.1. Taxonomy (NCBI): domain Bacteria; kingdom Pseudomonadati; phylum Acidobacteriota; species Acidobacteriota bacterium. The sequence continues at coordinate 60,268 of JACPYM010000064.1, forward strand.
CCAATCCTGAGCGTGTTTACGCCTGTGTCGAAGCCGAAGACGGCGGCGTGTTTAGTTCGAGCGACGCGGGCCGCACGTGGACGAAGGTCAGCACCGATCGCAACCTGCGCCAGCGCGCCTGGTATTACACGCACATTGTTGCCGACCCCAAAAACGTGGATGGCGTTTATGTGCTCAACGTCGGCTTTCACAAATCCATTGACGGCGGGCGCACTTACACACAACTCAATCCGCCGCACGGCGACAACCACGATATGTGGATCGCGCCCGATGATCCGAACCGCATGATTACCTCGAACGACGGCGGCGCGAATGTGAGTTTCGATGGCGGACGCCGTTGGAGCGAGCAAGATCAAGCGACCGGCCAGTACTATCGCGTCGCCACCGACAACGATTTCCCCTATCACGTCTATGGCGCGCAGCAGGACAGTTCGACCGTGCGCATCGCGTCGCGCACGACCGGCTTCGGCATTACCGATAAGGACTGGGATTCGACGGCGGGCAGCGAGTCCGGCTGGGTGCAGCCTTCGCCCAAAGATTCGATGGTCGTGTTTGGCGGCAATTATGGCGGCCTGCTTGAACGCCTCGATCACCGCACCGGCCAGTCGCGCGATTTGAATGTGTGGCCCGACAATCCGATGGGCTGGGGCGTCGAAGGGATGAAGTACCGCTTCCAATGGAACTTCCCGATTCTGTTTTCGCCACACGACCAGAACGTGCTTTACACCGGCGGCAGCCACCTCTTCAAAAGCACCAACGAAGGCCAGTCGTGGCAAATCATCAGCGACGACCTCACGCGCAACGACAAGAGCAAGCAAGGCTCATCCGGCGGCCCGATTACCAAGGACAACACCTCGGTCGAGTATTACTGCACGATCTTCACGCTGGCCGAATCGTCCGTCACCAAAGGCGTGATGTGGACAGGTTCAGACGACGGCCTCGTTCACGTCACGCGCGACTGCCACGCGGCCAAGCCTGTGTGGGAAAACGTCACGAAGAACGCGCCCGGCTTGCCCGAATGGGCACAGATCAATTCCATCGAAGCCTCGCCACACGACGCCGCGACGGCCTATTTCGCCGCGACGCTTTACAAGGCCGATGATTTCCATCCGTACCTTTACAAGACCAGCGATTACGGCAAGACGTGGAAGAAGATCGTGACGGGCATCCCCGACAACGCCTTCACGCGCGTCATCCGCGAAGACCCACACCGGCGCGGCTTGCTGTATGCAGGCACCGAGACCGGCATGTACATCTCATTCAATGACGGCGACAGTTGGCAAGCCTTCCAACTCAACCTGCCCGTCGTGCCGATTACCGATTTGACCATACACAAACGCGACAAAGATTTGGTCGTCGCCACACAAGGCCGCGCCTTCTGGATTCTTGATGATTTGACGGTCTTGCATCAGTGGCCCCAGGGAAATAACACGATTGCCGACGTGCATCTCTTCAAGCCTGAAGAAAGCTATCGCATGCCCGGTGGTGGCGGACGTGGCGGTGCGGCGGCGGCCATCGGTGAAAACCCACCATCAGGCGCTACGATTTGGTTTTATCTGAAAGACAAACCCAAAGGCGACATCGCGCTCGAAATCCTAGACGCCGCTGGCAAGTCGGTGAAGAAGTTTTCGAGCCGCGCGCCCGAAGGCGGTGATGCGCCCACAGGCGGCGGACGCCGTGGCGGCTTCGGCGGCCCCGCGCGCGTGCCTGCCGAGAAAGGCTTGAACCGTTTCGCCTGGGATTTGCGCTACCCCGACGCGACGACCTTTCCGGGCATGATCTTGTGGGCAGGCAATACGTCAGGCCCGCGCGCTGTGCCCGGCAATTACCAAGTCAAACTGACTGTTGATGGCAAGACACTGACCGAGACGTTTGAGGTACGCAAAGACCCGCGCGTGCCGACGACGCTGGCCGAGTTTCAAAAACAATTCGATCTGCTCGTCAAAATCCGCGACAAGTTCTCTGAGACCAGCGAAGCCATCACCAACATCCGCGACATCAAGCGCCAAACCGACGAATACGCCAAACGCGTCGCCGGTCAGGCCGAGCTGAAACCCATCGTAGACGCGGCCAAAGCGCTCAACGACAAACTCACTGCCGTTGAAGTCGAGTTGTATCAAGTCAAAAACCAAAGCGGCCAAGACCCGCTCAATTACCCGATCAAACTCAACAACAAAATCGCCGCGCTTGGCGGCTCGGTCGCAGGCAGCGATACGCAACCGACTGACCAGCAAGTCGCCGTTTACGAAGACCTCGTCGCCAGGATCAACACGCAACTCGACAAGTTGAAACAGGTGCTGGCGGCGGACGTGCCTGCCTTTAACAAGCTGGTGCAGGAGAAACAGGTGCCAGCGGTGTTTGTGAAATCGGCAAAGTAGGGCAACGATGAACTGTGGCAATGTGCGTTCGTATCGCGTTTAAGGCGGAACTACAAACGCGGGCGCTGAATGCGAGCGACTAAACCGAAGCAACCGACCTTGGCACATTCAACTCAATCAAACCCCAGCCGGAGCAAGCGTTCAGAGTTCCGCCTTTAGGCGGCAGCGCGCCGCAGGCGCGTCATTCCGGCGCTCCGCGCCGCCGCCGCCTAAAGGCGGAACTCTGAACGCTTGCGCGCCACGGTTCGCGTTTCAATGAATGTTCCAAATTCGGCTGTTTCGATTTAGCCGCCCAAGAGCGCGCGTTTGTGCGGGTTGCGTTCACGCCTGCAACGCTTCCTTCAGCGCCACTTGCAGCAGGCTTTCCGCGCGCGCTTTGCCTTGCCGGATGCGCGCTTCCAGTTCGTCGCAGAATGCGAGCAGCGTTTCCAGCTTCGCCACGATGCGTTTTTGCTCGGCGAGCGGCGGGAGGGCAATGAGAACTTCGACCAACTTGCTGGACTTGATTCCCAATGCTGTCACGCCTGTTGCCTTTTTGCGCAACTGCTCTTGGACAACTTTGGAGAGAATGGCATTTAACAAGAACTTACTGCTAAAGCTGATTGGTTGAATATTTATGATCCTCTGTGCCAGCGCAAATGATCCTTCATAATTCAACAGGCAGGCATTGCCTAAAGGTGCTTCTGTCGTAAACAAAATGTCTCCACTTCTTGGAAATCCTCTTGTCATATGTTTCCGGTAATCCTGCTCTGAAATAAATTCTTCCGGCTCGTTAGAGAACCTCCCGAACCTGACGTTCTTTGCTGTAATCAACTTTATTCCTTGCTCTATCTTTGTCGGAGTTTTGCCTCGGTAATCAATAAAATTGGTGATCTCTCCCAATCTACACCACGCCCAATTGTCGGGAATCTCAAAGAGAACTTCATCAGAGTTAATGGGTGGCAGCAGCTTGCCCCGCTTCAACTTCTTTTCAGCGATGAGCTTTTCCTTTTCGGCTTTGATCTTTTGCAGCAACACGGCGGCAGGTTCATTCGCTGCGTCCTGCGCGACCAGCTTGCCCTGCATCGCTTCACTCAGGAACGCCTGCCGCAACCGGCGCACGATCTCAAGCTGGTGATCGAGTTCGGCGGCCAGCCGCTTGCTGCCGGTTTCGACCTTCTGAAATTGTTCGAAGAGTTGTTTCTGTTCTTCAAGCGATGGCAGAAGAATTTCTATGTTGAAGAATTTATCGGCTTGCAGGCGCACCCGGTTCGTCGTGCCGTCGCTGGCTTTCTTACACAAGTCATCAAAGAAGGCGGTTGAGGTCAGCTTCAGAAAGAAATGCTTATCAATGACGTTCTCATCCAGATCGAGGCACCAGAAATCATTTGAAACAACCGCTCCGCTCAACTCCTGCGGGACGATACCAAACGCGCCGTGTCTGGCATCAATCCCGGAAAGGGTGAACTCGCCGGCTGAAACCTGGTGCATCGCGTTTGAACTGAGTTCTTTTCCCAGCACCTCTTTTCTGAGCACGACGCCTTTGTGATAGAGCCGCACCGTCACGAGTTTGTAGGCCGCCTCGTTTTCGATTTCAACCAGGTTTTTGACTCTCCGCAGAAAATCACCGAGCTTCACTTTTTTCCAGGTCATTTCCTTCTCTGTCTCTTTCGTGTGTGCAGGCTTCGAGCAAGCACAGTTTCCCGTCTTGGCTCCGTAGGAGCCGGATGTTTATAGCCGATGATCGAACCTGATCTGCAAGCTCCGTAGGAGCGGAATGTGACAGATGCCGCTCCTATGGAGCTTGGGAGAATCACTCGTCGCGTTTCTATAAACATTCCGTGCCACGGCACTAGACCGGTTTGCAATTGCGTTTACGGGAGCGCGTTGGGCGGGGACAGTACCGCGCGCGTGAGCAAGCGGAGCCTGGGCGGTTCAGCCAACGGCATAAACTCGACGCGCCGCTTGCTCACGCGCGCGGTACCGTCCCGCTGCGCAACTTTTCCCATCCACCGATGTGAAAACCGATCTAATTTCCGAGCTGGCTCTCAGCTTTCAATCGTTCCAGCAACGCGTGGCTTTGGGCAAAACTCGTTTCCAGCAACTCGATCAATTCACGGCTGGTGTGTTCGTGCGCCTCTTCCTGCCGGTTCGGATTCTTGATGTCCAGATCGTAATTGCGCGCCTTGATCGTTTCTATGTGAACGCGCCAGCAGACCTCGCTTTCTTTGCGGTCATCCCACCATTCCCGGATCGGCGTGAACTCTTCCAGGCGGATCGTTTTGGTTTTGCTGTAGCTCTTCTGGCCCGTGGGCAGGCGGTGTTCGTAATACCAGACTTCGCGCGTCGGCGTGCCTTTGTCGAAAAACAGCAGGTTCGTCGCCACCGTCGCGTAAGGCTGAAAGACCGAATTGGGCAGACGGATGATCGTGTGCAGATTGCATTCGTCGAGCAGCCGCTGGCGCACGCGCTGTTTGACGCCTTCGCCGGTCAGCGAACCGTCGGGCAGCACGATGCCGGCGCGGCCGCCCATCTTCAGCAGGTGAACCATCAGAATCAGAAACAGGTCGGCGCTCTCTTTGGTGCGGAAGTTCTGCGGGAAGTTGGTTTCGTTGTTGTTCGCCACGATGCCGCCGAAGGGCGGATTGGCCAGGATGGCGTGGACGCGCTCGCGTTCGACGTAGTTGGTCAGCGGCTGTTCCAGCGCGTCGCGGAAGGTGATGTTGGGCACTTCGATGTCGTGCAGGATCAGATTAGTCGTCGCCAGCAAAAACGGTAGCGGCTTGTACTCCCAACCGATCACGTCGTCCTGCAAGGCCTGGCGCGCTTCGACGCTGTTGGCCTGTTGTTTCAAATGCTCAAGCGCGGCAATCAGGAAGCCGCCGGTGCCGCAGGCCGGATCGAGCACGCGTTCGCCCAATCGCGGGTTGATGCGTTCGGTGATGAAGCGCGTGATGGCGCGCGGCGTATAAAATTCGCCGCTCTTGCCGGCGCTCTGCAATTCGCGCAGGAAGCTTTCGTAAATGTCGCCAAAGGCGTGGCGGTCGCGCGCGATGTTGAAATCCAGCTCGTTGAGTTTGTTGAGCACCTTGCGGATGTTGATGCCGCTCTTCATGTAGTTGTTGTTGCCCGCGAAGACTTCGCGCACGATCAACGCGCGTTTGTTATTGCCGACGACCAGATTGCGCAACGCGGGGAAGAGCCGGCGATCAACAAAGTCGAGCAACGCATCGCCCGTCATCCCTTCGTCATCGCCCGCCCAGTTTTCCCAATGCAGTTCGTCGGGGATCGGCGATTTGTAACTGTCATCGGTGAGTTCAAGCTCCTTGTCCTTGTCGCTGAAGATTTTGAAAAAGAGCATCCAGCCGAGTTGCTCGATGCGTTGGGCGTCGCCGTTGAGGCCCGTGTCCTGCCACATAATGTCGCGGATGGATTTAACGATTCCTTGTAAGTTTGCCATTTGTGATTGTGCGCTCTGGGTACGCAGCGCTTCCAGCGTGCGGTCTCGGCAGCAGACTAACGAATGCCGGAGGGGTTTGCCTGCCGGTTCGATTCCGTCTGCTGCCGAGACCGCACGCTGGAAGCGCTGCGTACCCAGGTTATGCCGTTTTGTAAAGCTCGCTTTCCAGTTCGCGCACGGCAGCCAGGTATTGCTCGCGGCTGCCGAACTCGCGGATGATTTCGAGGGGCGAGCCGATTTCGGTGAAGGGGCGGACGTTCAGGACTTTGATGTTTTCGATGTCTTCGATGCCCTCGTCGGCGTATTTGTCGAGCAGGGCTTCGAGCACCTGGCGCGCCTGGGCACCGTACTTGGTGAAGTAATCGCGCTTGCGCACGTTGTTGGCACGCTCGCGCCGGGTGAGCGGCGGTTGATCGTAAGCCACGTGGCAGATCAGGTCGAAGAGATCGAGCCGGCCGGCCACCGATTCGCGCAACGCTTCGATGGGCACGCCCTGTTCTTCCAATTCGCGGATCAAAACTTCTTTCCTGTCCGCCGCGTGCCATTTGTTCAGAAACTCGTTCAGCGTCGCAAACTGTTCGGTGACGACTTCGCGCGTGTAATCGGTCAGCTTGCGCGTAATCAGCTTGCCGTCGCGGTCGAACGACAATTCGCGCGCCACCAACACCGAAACATCCACGCCGCTGACATAAACCTTTTCGCGCGGCACCGACACCGCGCCGGAAAAAGGATTGCGGATTTGCGGCGGAACGAGCGTGATCTCTTCGCCGGATTCCGGGTCAATGAGCGGCGTCTGGTCGTGTTCCTCTTCGTCAATGACCTTGCTCAAATCTTCATCTTCGCCGGCAGGCTTGATGCGGATGGGGTCGCCGTCAAAATCCTGATCGGCGAACAGGTCCGTGGCGTTCCTGAAATCCAGGATAGTGAAGTAAAACTTGTTGTGATCCGCGTCAATGCGTGTGCCGCGTCCGATGATCTGTTTGAACTTGGTCATGGACTTGATGTTGGAATCGAGCACGATGACCTTGCAGGTGCGCGCGTCCACGCCGGTCGTCATCAATTCCGAAGTCGCCGCAATGACGGGGAACTTCTCTTCGGGGTTGGTGAAGTTTTCCAGTTCGCGTTTGCCTTCGTCGTTGTCGCCCGTGATCTGCATCACGTATTTGTAATTCGCGGCGGCGATGTCGGCGTTGGCATTGCGCAGTTCGCTGGTCATGCCCTCGGCGTGTTCGATGTCGCAGCAAAAGGCGATGGTCTTGTCGTAACGATCCGTGCCTTTCAGAAACTCGGTGAGCTTGCGCGCGACCAGCTTGCGGCGCTCTTCGACGACCAGGTTTTTGTCGAAATCGGTGCGGTTGTAGATGCGGTCTTCGACCGGCTTGCCCGCTTTGTCTTTGAAACCTTGCGGCGGCCGCCAGCCTTCCAGATCAATGTCCAGCGCGACGCGCACGACGCGGTAGGGCGCGAGGAAGCCGTCGTCAATGCCCTGTTTGAGCGAATAGGTATAGATCGGGTCGCCGAAGTATTCGCTGTTGCTGGTCTCTTCTGTCTCTTTCGGCGTGGCGGTCAGGCCGATCTGCGTGGCTTTGTTGAAGTACCGCAAAATCTCCTGCCAGGCGCTGTCGTCGCGCGCGCTGCCACGATGGCACTCGTCCACGATGATCAGGTCAAAGAAGTCGCGCGAGAATTGTTTGTAGATGTTGCTCGCTTCTTCCGCGCCGGACAGCCCTTGATAAAGCGCCAGATAGATTTCGTAGGCCTTGTCCACCTGATGCTGTTTGACGACGGTCAGCTTGTCTTTGAAGTGTTTGAAATCGCCGCGCCGCGTCTGTTCGATCAGCGCGTTGCGGTCGGCCAGAAACAGGATGCGTTTGCGCGCGCCCGCCTTCCACAAGCGCCAGGCAATCTGAAAGGCTGTGTAAGTCTTGCCCGTGCCGGTAGCCATCACCAGCAGGATGCGCCGCTGCCCGGTGGCGATGGCTTCGACGGTGCGATTGACGGCGATCTGCTGGTAATAGCGCGGCTGGCGTCCGCTGCCGTCGTCGTAATAACTCTGCGCGGCGATGGTCTCGGCGTCGGGCGTGGTGAGGCCGCGCTGGAGTTTGTACTTCGCCCAAAGTGCGGCGGGCGCAGGAAAGCTGTCGTTGTCGAGTTCCGTTTCGATGTTGCCCTCGGTCGCGGTCTTGTCGTGAAAGAGAAAGCCATCGCCGTTGCTGCTGAAGACAAACGGCAGGTCGAGGATGCGCGCATAGTCCAGCGCCTGTTGCAAGCCCGCGCGCAAGGTGTGCTTGTTGTCTTTGGCTTCGATGATAGCCAGCGGGATGTTGGGCTTGTAGTAAAGAATGTAATCGGCGCGCTTCGCCGTCCCGCGCGCGTGCAGCCTGCCGCGCACGATGATCTTGCCGTCGGTGAAAGAAACCTCTTCCAGGAACTGGGTGTGCCTGTCCCAGCCTGCTTTTTCAACTGCGGGAGTGATGTACTTCGTGCAGATGTCGCGTTCGGACAGGGACTTTTTATCAATCATAAGCGCTTGCCTGTAGTGAGGGGGGCGGCTGTTTTCCGTATCTTGATTCAGCGGACTAGCAGCACTCTGCCTGCTGATAAAAGCCCGTAGTGCCATAAAAGTAAAGATAAAGCTTGTTGAGCCGGGGGCAAATCAAGCCCGGCGACACCTTAACCGGCGCCAGCCGCGCGGCACTCGGATTATACCGATACACCCGAATTATTGAACGCCCAGCGGTGAACAGGCAGCCTGGCCTGCTATAAAAATTGCCGCGGAGCGTTCCTATTCCGCGCTGGATAGAAACCCCAACACAGAAAAAGGAAGGCTGCGCGGCTTTTCTTTAAGCAGGCAGGGATGCCTGCGCTCCCAAGGAAGACATGTTTTTCCCGCCAGCTATGGTCACACGAGCCATAACAGCGTAGACTGCCTGCGTCACCAATCAATTCCACACTCCACAAACTAAAAACCGCCGCTACAGAAAGGCTTTTTCTGAAAATACTCCTATACAACCCTGACAACGGGGTGACGCGCAATTTCATGCCGCACCTCTGGATGTTCCTGTTGCAATCGCTCACCCCGCCCGAGCACGAAGTCATCTTGATTGACGGCAACGCCCAGGCGATGGATGAAGCCGGACTCGCACGTTTTGTGCGCGAAAACAACATCGGCCTCGTCGGCATCGGCGCGATGACGCGGATGATTGCGAAGGCTTACCGCATGGCCGATGCCGTGCGCGCCGTCGGTGTGCCCGTCGTGATGGGCGGGCCGCACATCACCGAAGTGCCCGATGAACCGTTAGGCCGCGACGGCGGGCCACAACACGCCGATGCCATCGCGCTGGGCGAAGCCGATGAGACCTGGGCGCAAATCGTGGCCGATGCGGCGCGCGGCGAGTTGAAAGACATCTACACGCCTGTGGATGCCAACGGCAAGGAGCGCAAGCCGAGCTTGCAGCCGTATCCGAAGATTCCGTGGGAAACGATGAATCTCGAACAGTTCGACATCATCCCCAAATTCCTGAGTCCCTGGTTGAGCAAGATCGGCGGCGGCTGGGGCACGTTCCGCATCATCCCGCTCGAATCGGGACGCGGCTGTCCGTATGGCTGCGAGTTTTGCACGGTGACGGGTTTCTTTGGCGATTCGATCCGCTTCCGCAGCAATGAGTGCGTGGTAAACGAGTTGTTGCGTTTGAAAGCCCGCTCGAAAAGCGAGCACGGACAGACGGCTGTCTTTTTTATTGACGACAACTTCGCGATCAACATCAAGCGGACGAAATCGCTGTTGCGCGACATCATCGCCGCCGAGGCGCAGGTTTTCTGGACGGCGCAGATCAGCGCCAACTTGCTCAAGGACGAAGAACTCGTTGACCTGATCGCCGCCGCCGGGGGCAAGTGGATTTTCATCGGCATGGAATCCCTAGACCCGGCGAATCTGGCCGACGTGAATAAGAGCTTCAACAAGCCCGCCGATTACGCCGCCGTGCTGAATCGCTTGGCGCAACGCAACATCGTGGCGATCACGTCGTTCATCTTCGGGCTGGATAACGACACCGTGGGCGTGGCTGACCGCACGCTGGCCCAGATGCGCGATTGGCCGCCGGGCTTGCCGGTCTTCGGCCAATTGACGCCCTTTCCTTCGACGCCATTGTATGCGCGGCTGCTGGCGGCGGGCCGTTTGACGCGGCCCAAACACTGGCTGGATTTTGCGCCCTACAAGATGGCGCATACGCCGCTGAAGATTTCGATTGACGATGCGCAGACCGAAGTGTTTCAAGCGTGGACAGACTCGTACAGCCCAGCCGCAATTGAACGCGCTGTTGATGCGTTGGCGGGCAAACCGATCTGGTTGCAAATCAGCATGTTCATCGGACGGCTGAGCTTTCGCGGGATTTACTTCCCGCAAATGGGGCGGCTGGCTTGGCTGAAAGTCGCTTGGCAAAACCGGCGCACGATTGCGAAGCTCGTGCGCGAAGGCTTCCGCAAAGGACTCAGAGAGCGCCCGGCCCCAGTCGTCATTCCTGTGGTGGTCGCGCCGGAGCAGCAAAAGATATAGGTTGCGCGAGAGTTTAGACGATCAACGCAAAAGAGCATGGAGTTCAGGCTTCAGCCTGTGTCGAAAATCTCGAACACAGGCTGAAGCCTGAACTCCATGCTCTTTTGCATAAGTCCTGTGGCTCAACGTGCAGGTTCTAGCGTCAAGCGTTGTTTGGCTTGCGCTTCAACTTTCGCCTTGCTGTACAGCAGCGGGAAGTAATCACCGCGCGCCCACAGCGGCAACAAATCGCCGTAATGCGCGCTGCCCGGCTGGCCCGATTGGCCGGGCACGTTCGTCGCGACGGAGTTATCCCAGTTGCTCACATCGAGGATTTCCCGAAAAGACGCGCCGCTATTTTGGTGGAAGTTGGGGCCACCGGTGGCGAACACGGTGTTGGCGTCGCCGTCGCGTTCGACGGCGGGCAGGTTGAACAGGGCGCGCGTTTCATCATTCGCCGCCAGCGCGTGCGTGAACGGCGCGACGTGCAATTTGCCCCAACGCCATTGTTTGGGATCAGCGCCGAGTTTCGACTGCGCTTCGGCTACAGCTTCTTTCAGGCTCCAATACAAGGCGAGGTCACGCGCGGCGCGGGCTTCTTTTGCTGACTTGCCCGGCGCGAACCAGCGTGGTTCGGCGGCTTTCAACGTTTCCAGCGTGCGCAGCAAACCGATGCGCGCGGCGACCAGCGGCCAGGCTTTGAGCGGGACGTGATTTTTGAAGACTTGCGCCGGCAGCTTTGGCACCCAGAATTCAAACAGCGCCGCCGCCGCCGAATCTTTGCTGAGCACCGCGTCCCAACTCGTCAGCAATTGCACGTAAGGCAGAATCGCGGCGTCTTCAAACTTGGCTTCTTTCAAGATGGCGATCAATGCGCGCGCGGGCAGCGAGACGGCGTCGTGTTGCAATTGCTCGAAATCAGCCACGCTGAATTTGCGTTGACTGCCGCGCAACACTTCATCAATACGCTCGAAGCGAATCGGGTTCGACCATTCATAACCCAACTCGCGTTTGTAGCCCGGCGGCAAGATGTTGTGGTTGGCCGTCGCCACGTAATGCTTCACTGGGTTATACGCTTGCGGCAAATCTTTGACCGGCAAAAAACCCTGCCATTCAAAGCGCCCATCGCCCGGCACCGGCAGCAAGCCCGACCATGTCTGCCCGGAAGGGCCTTTGCGCACAGGCGTCATGCCTGCCGCGACCCAGCCGATGTTGCCGTCTACGTCGGCGTAAACCAGATTTTCCGAAGGCACTTTCCAACGTTCCAGGCCTTTCAAAAACTCGTTCCAGTTCTGCACGCGGTTCAACGTCAACGAAGCGAGATAGCCCGCCGTGCCCGGTTCGCTGCCAACCCATTTCAACGCGTAGGCACGCTGCCGCGCGGCGTCTTCATAAACCACCGGCCCGTGCGCGGTGAATTTCAATTCGACGGTGACCGGCTCGGCTTTGCCTTTGACGTTGATCTGTTCGCGCTCGACGCGCATTGGCTGCCACTTGCCGCGCTGTTTGTATTCGTTCGGATTGGCCGGGTTAATCTCTTCGACGTACAAATCCTGCTGGTCAATGCCGACGATGGTGAAGCCGAAGCCGACGCTTTCATTGTGCCCCGCCGCGACGCCCGGCAGCGCGGGTTCGCCTGAGCCGATCACGTTCCAGCCCGGCGCCACTAGATGAACCATGTAACGCAAACTCGGCAGCGCAATCTGCCGGTGCGGATCGTTCGCCAGCAGCGGCTTGCCCGTCGCCGACATCGTCCCGTCAATCACCCAATTGTTGCTGCCATCGTTCGGATTCGGCGCTGTTTGGCCGAAACTCACTGGGATGTTTGCGCCCGCCGCAATGGACAGAATCTTGTTGTCTATGCCTGCGAGATCGAGGCCCGTTGGAATTTCCAATTTGCGCGCAGGTTCGGCGGGCATCCATTCATCCACAAACGCCGCGCCGAATTCGCGCGCCAGTTGCGCCCGCGTAATTTCGGTCGCGGCGTTGCGCGTCATCACGTAACCGGCCATGCGCGTCAAACAAACTTCGGGCGTCCAGGGTTCGGGTTTGTAACCGGCGAGTTGAAATTCAATCGGCAGGTTGTCTTTGGTTTGTTCGATCCAGGCATTCACGCCGCGCACAAAGGACTCGATGATCGGCTTGGCATCGGGCGCATACGCCGCCCACTCGGCCTTCATATCGCCGCGATAGCGCAACAGCCGCGCGAACTTGTCGCGTTCGAGCGCACCTTCACCCAGGATTTCAGCGAGCTTGCCTTCGCCCGTGCGCCGCCACAGATCGAGTTGCCAGAGGCGGTCTTGCGCGGCACTGAAGCCCTGCGCGAAAAACAAATCGTCTTGCGTCTCGGCGTAAATGTGCGCGATGCCCCAGTCGTCGCGCAGCACCCTGACCGGCTTTTGCAAGCCAGCCAACTTGAGCGTGCCGGAGGTCTGTGCAAGCGCGGCGCGGGCGCGTTGTTGTAAATCGGCCTGTTGGGCCTTGCTAGCAGGCGGCGCAGTAATGACAAGCTGGCAAGTGAAAACAACCAAGAACAGGATGGTCAGGGGTTTCATGGGTCAGTCTCCTCAGTGTGCGGTTGGTTCCGAATTGCGGCGGAGCTTAGCGCCTTGGTGAGAGGAAGAGCAATGGGCAACCTGGCTTCGTCAGAACGCCGCGCGAATTTATTGCGGCACAGCAGCAAAAGCGAAAAAAGGCGCTGGCTTTTATCCGCTAACTTTTGGCTTTGGCTTTTGCCTTACTGCTTCTTTCACGATCAGCACTTGATTGACGGCTTTGACCGCAATGGTCTCACGCGTGCCGCTCGGCCAGCGAATCTCCAACTTCTCAGCCGTTGTCGCCGCTCCCAATCCGAAATGCAAGCGCAGGTCGGATTGCGAACAATAACTGCCGCCGCTGATGACATCGGCACGCTGGCGTTGGCCGTTCACCGTCAGCCAAGCGGTGGCGCCGATGGCGTCGCGTTTGCCAGTCAGCAATTTCAATGACAGCCAATGTCCGGCGGCCTGCGTTTCATTGTGCAAGACGGTCGGCGTGTCGTCGCAATTGTTGATGACTACGTCTACAAGGCCATCGTTGTCGAGATCGCCAAAAGCCGCGCCACGGGCGGCCTTCACCACGGCCAAGCCGCTGTTGCTCGCGGCGGGCAGCAACTCAAACGTCTTGCCGGATTTGTTTTTGAACAGCAGTGGGCGCTGCGCCCAGGTTGTGCCCCAATCGTACTTGTCCACTTGCGGATAAACATGGCCGTTGGCGATGAACACGTCCCGCCAGCCGTCATTGTCGAAATCGAGAAAGCCTGTGCCCCAGCCCAGAAACGGAATCGTCGGCGTGCCGTGCCCGCTGGCGTAGGTCACATCGTTGAATTGCCCGTTGCCTTCATTGTGATACAGCGTGTTCGTGTCGTCTGAGAAGTTCGTGAGGTAAACATCAGGCCGCCCATCGTTGTCATAATCGCCCACGGCCAAGCCCATTCCCGCTTGTTCGCGCCCGTCTTCATTGAGCGCGAAGCCCGACTCGTAGCTGGCGTCTGCAAACGTGCCGTTGCCTTTGTTCAGGTACAGGAAGTTCGGCGTCGAATCATTGGCGACCAGCAGATCGAGTTTGCCGTCGTCATTCACGTCGCAAAAGGCTGCGCTGAATCCGTAATAGCCTTTCTCATCGGCGACGCCCGCCGCTTTGCTGACATCGGTGAATTTGCCGCCGTCGTTGCGCAACAGATGATCGGGCGCGCCTTTCAATCCGCGCGGGCCGCACATCACCGGCTGACCGCGAAAGAAGCAATACTTCTGCCCGCCGCCAAGCGTGCTCGGTTCGGGCAGATGCGCCGGATCGAATTGCACGTAGCCCACGACGAACAGATCAAGATCGCCATCGCCGTCGTAATCGCCAAACGTCGCGCCGGTTGACCAACTGTTGATGGCCGCGCCCAGCTTCTCGGCCACATCGGTGAACGTGCCGTCTCCGTTGTTGCGATACAGGCGATTCTTGCCGAAGTTGGTGACGTACAAATCCGTCCAGCCGTCGTTGTCGAAATCGCCTGCCGCAACGCCAAAGCCCCAGCGTTCGTTGGCGACGCCTGCTTTGGCGGTGACATCGCTAAACGTGCCGTCTTGGTTGTTGTGAAAGAGCGCGGCGCGCGGCGCGGGTTCTTTGCCTTGCAACGCGGCGAAGGTCGAACCGTTGACCAGATACACGTCCAGCCAGCCGTCGTTGTCATAATCCAGCAACGCGATGCCGCCCGAAGGCGATTCGAGGATGTAGCGCTTGTCGGCAGTGCCGCCGGCGTGCCGGAATTTTTGCAGGCCCGTGCGCGCGGTGCTGTCGGCGAAATAGACGGGCGCGCCGTCTACGAACCCGCCCGCAGTGATGGGGCGATTGCGCTCATCCTTGATGGGCTTGAAGGCGCCAGCGGTGTTCGCGCCGCCCTGCGCCTGGTCTTGCGCCTGGGTTGGTGTTTGGGCGGGCCGCCAGAACAGCGCAATGAAGAGGAAATACCAGAGCGCTTTTTGAAAGGTTCTATCCATTACCAGATGCCTGGGGAATCGGCGGTTGCCCCCTCAATCGGTTTTCACTTCGGGGTACGGCACGCTTGTAGTTCCGCCTTCAGGCGGCTGAGCGCGGCGACGTCGCGACAACCGCCTGATGGTCTTTGATAATTAAATCCAGCAACCGAGTTCGAAGCTCCGGTAGGGGCGGCCAGAGATTAGCCAAGGGTGAAGCGCAACGGAACCTCTGGAACACTGCGAAACCATGCGCAAGCCCCGGCAGGGCGACAGACCCGAGCGACGTCCCGCGCTCCTGCCGGGGCGCCACTCCGCTACGGCGTTGTCCGGGGGCTGCGCGGCACTTCGCACCCCCGGCTAATTTCCGTAGCCTCTGCGGGGCATTGCCGGATTTAATTATCAAAGACCATAAGTCGTTACTATCAGGTGGGGCTGTAACTGCCAAGAAACCTAGTTGCCGGTGTATTAAGGGCAGGACTTACGCAAAACACGAGCGAGGTAGCCACAGAGGCACAGAGGCACAGAGCTTTGTTACAATTCTGCCGGAGATCGCGGTCTTTCTCTGTGTCTCCGTGCCTCTGTGGCAAATCTTGGCGTAAGTCCTGAAGGGGTTAGTTCGAGGAACAGCAGGAGTATAAGCTGCACAATACTACGTTACGATAATTTGAAGCAGTGCAGAGTCATCTCTTGCATCAGCTTAGCCCAATCATAGCCACTCAATTGGCATTGTTCGAGCTAACCATTTGATAAGCTTGATCGCTAAGCTCTATCGGTTGCAACATTTTGTTAATGGATTTCATAGCGCAAAACCAACCCTTCGGCGCCGACCACCCAAACCTTATTCTTTTTGACTGAGATGCCGTATAGGTTTTCCTGAGTGCCGCTTTCTTGCTCAACCCAAGTCTGTCCTCCGTTTTCTGTCCGCAGGATGGTTCCTTTCCAGCCAACAGCCCACCCCTGCCGGACGTTGGCGAAGGCAATATTGATGAGGCTTTGTTTCGTCGTCAGCGCCACTTTTTCCCAGCTTAACCCGGCATTTGAAGTACGCAGCAGCGTGCCATCATCGCCGACCACCCAGGCGTTATCTTTCCCTTGGGCTTCGATATGATAGAGGTGTTTTGTGGTATTGCTGGCCTGCAACTCCCAAGTTCGTCCGCCATCATCCGTAAACAAAATGGTTCCGCCGCCGCCGATAGCCCAACCGCGCTGATCACTGACGAATTTGACGTGTACGAGTTCTTCGGTCGTCCCGCTTTCCTGATTAGCCCAACTGCGACCACCGTCTTGGGTGTGCAAGATGCGGCCATCGGTGCCGACGACCCAGCCCTTTTTCCCATTGGGAAAAGACAGGCTGTAAAGTTCGGGGGTATCTTCTTTTCGTTTACCCGGCGCTAGATGTATTTGGTAGACGAACTCCCACGTTTCGCCGGCATCCTGTGTTTTCAGGATTTGTGCACCACTGGCGATTAACCAGCCTTCGTTTTGATTGCGGAAAAAAACATCGCTCAAGTTTGAGCTAACGCGGGGATTGAGCGAGGTCCATTCCGTTCCACTGCTCTGCGTCGCGTGAATGATGCCGTTGTCCCCAATGATCCAGCCCCGGTTTTGGTCAATGAAGAAAACCCCATTCAGATCACGTTTCGAGCGTTCCTGAAAGGCGATCGTCCATTGCGCGTGGATTTCGAGCGAAAAAAGGATAACGAAAAAGGGCACGACAGCCCATTGGTGCTGATGTTTCATGGTCGCTTCTCCTGTGGGGATTGGGGATGCGCGCAGTCTATCGGTTGAGATTAGACGCTGGCAAGTGACGTGCGCTGGACTGGAAGACCAGTTGCGGAATTTTCAATTTGAATTCCACCTCGGTGTTGCGCGCGCCAAAAACGAAGTTGCGGCTGAGTTGATCTACGGATGATTCCAAGACGCTATCTCTGCCCGCCAGCAAATCGGTAATGCGCATATCAATCCGCTGATCCGGTTGAATGCCCACCCCTTCAATGCGTTTACCATAGGCCGTGCGGTAATCGGTGTCGCTGATATTCAGCTTACCGCCATCATCCAACCGCAAGGTCCGGCTCACGCCGAGCAAACAACCGCAGGTCGCCGGATTGCTGCCGACGATCAAGCCCCGCTTGCGCTCCTGCATAGCCGCCGCGAGAATTTCGGAGCCGCTGGCCGAACGGTTACTGACCAACACCACCAGCGGGGCGCGATAGGCAAGGCGCGCTTTCCAGGTTTTGCGCCGGCTGGAACGGCCTTGGCGCGTGATGAATTCACCGAGATCGGTCTCTTCCGGGAAAAAGTAACTGGCGATCCAGGCAACCGTGCTTACAAACCCGCCGCCGTTATTGCGCAAATCCAGCACCAGCCCGCGCGTCCATTGCAGGGTTTGCATGGCCTTATCAAAATCGCGTTCGATTTCGGGGCCAAAGCCCGTCAATTCGATATACCCAATGTTGTAAGGTAAGACGCGCGTCGTAACACGGCGTTGGAACTCGACATAGCGCCGCGTGAGGTTCAGCGTGCGCACTTGCTGGTCGTCATTATTTAGTAAACTGACACCGACCTGAGTATCGCGTTGACCATAAAAGAGCCGGTCAAGGCTTTGCAAATCGCGCGCGGTCGGCGTTGAACTCGTACCCAACTCATCTAGCAAGCGTAACAACATCTTTTCGACGGGGATGCCGTCCACCTGCGCCACAATCTGGCCTGGCCTAACCCCCAGCCGTGCCGCTTCAGAACCTGGTTCGACCGCGGTGATTACAGCTTGGCCTTCAATCCGCCGGACGGTCAGTCCCACTGTAGTTCCGGCGGGGCGATACCGATCAAAACCATCTTCAGGTGCATAAACACGCGTGTGGGCGTCGCCCAGTTTCCCAATCATGCCGCGCAGGACACGGTAAAACTCGGCATTGTCCCGCGCCGCCTCGACCTGCGGACGATATTGCTGGCGTTGCCCCAGCCAATCCAGGCCGTGAAAATTGCGGTCGTAATAGCTCTCGTTGATGGCGCGCCACACCTGATCAAAGACTTTCAAGCGCATATCGCGCGCGGCGGGCGTGTTTTCCGCATTCGGCAACGAGGCTTCCTGCGCGCGCACTGCCAACACCGGCGCGAGAAAGAGGCACAACAACAAAAAGGAAGCGCGCCAGAGCTGTAACCCGCCAAACTTCATTTCGACCTTTCCCCTAACCTTTACAAAGCTCTCAAAGCTCATGGTTGTGACCTCTACAAAGCCGTTTGCTATTCGCGAATTGTGATGGTTCCGTTTATGCGGCGTGAAGCAAATGAATGAATCGCCACACCTAACACCTGACTCGGCACCAGATTCAGCACCTGACATGGCTGCGCCAAAACTGAAGAAACTTTCCAAACAAGACTTCAGGGATGAGGCAGCGGGCTTTTAATCACGGGGCTTGTCAGCTCGCGCAGGCTGCGTTTGAGTCGCTCCGCTTCTTCCAGACGCTCAGCCATCGCGGGTGGACGGCGGAAATTATAGCGTACCAAGCCGCGAATCGTGACCTCTTTTTCGGCCTGACGCGCAGGTTTGAAGCGCAATTTCTTCACTGTCTTGATAGCCGACTCGTCAAGACCGAATCCCGCCCAGCGCACCACCGTCACTTCCCCGATGTTGCCATCGGCTTGAAACACCGCTTCGAGTTCGACCGTGGCTGTGACGCCTGCGGCTTCAGCCGCTGACGTGTATTCGGGCTTCAAACGCTGATAAAAAATCGGCTGCTGTCCTTGCTGTCCAAGTTGGTCATCATTGAGCACTTCGATGACGGCCAACGGCGTGCGGCCAACTTCGGCAATTTCAGTTAGGTGCCGGTTATAAGTCAACCACAGCGCCTTATCCAAGCGCTGCCAAACCTCTGGCAACACGAGCGCCAGCTTCTTTTGCACGGTGTCTTCCTGCGGCGCTTGCTCGCGGGCAAATCCAAAGAAAGCCAAGTCTCCGGTTCGTGTTTCGACGAGAAACAAGCCCGTCCAGGCTTCGTAATACGGCTGATTGTCGGCGCCCAAACGCCGCCCGCTTTGGACGCGGCCAAGTAAATAGAATTCGCAGCCGAGGCTCAGGCCTAACGTGCGCGCTTCTTCACGGCGCAGGTTCAAGCTGCCGCTATAACCCGCGCCTTGGGCGGCAACCCGTATCAGCGCTGGGTCGAGCAATTCAAATCGGCCTTTCGCCAACTCACGCAATTGTGCGGTCACCGCGCCGGCTTCATCACCACTCAAATCAACCACAGCCAGGCGCAACGGTGTTTGTGCAGCGGCCAACGTACCCGCCAGCAGCCAAAACGAACACGCCCCAAACAGAATTTTGAGAACCTCGCGTCGCTGTTTCATCGCTTTAATTGCTCAACTGCCCCGCTCACTTCCGGCGGGTAGCAGATGCGGTGGATTTCGTAACCGCGCATGCCCCGGATCACGGTCGAGACTTCCGCAATATCGCAGAGTTCACGGCTGCCCGTGCTGCGCTCCACGATCAGCCGCGACTTGCCGTCCGGGCGGTAATAACCGTAATAAGGAATATCTGCCGCGCGATCTTCGACCAGATAATATGCCGGATCAAAACCGCCCGCCGTCACGCAGTTGCGCGCAGCAGCTACAAATTCGGCACGCGCCTCGGCGGCCATTTCCAGATCGAGCGCCTTGAACAAACGCCGTTTGATAAAGCGCTCGGCCAGATCGCTGAGCACGGCATCCGGCTCACGCATCCATTGTTTCAGATGAAACATCACGTCGTGATCATCGAAGTTCAAATAATCGCTGACCGCCAATTCCTCGCCGCGCAAGACCCGCTCTATCACCGAACCGGCTACGACGAATTGCAGTTCCCCGGCGCACATCAATTCCACCGCGCGTCGCAGAATGCTCACCAGGATGCCTTCCGCCGAACGCAAGGTGCGATGAAAGTACACTTGGCGGAACATATAAAACCGCGCTTGCAAATACTCTTCGACCGCGTAAAGACCATTGGCGGCAACATAGATGCGATCATTCACTTCATCAATTTCCAGCGCGTGCAGAATCCATTCCAGATCATAGTTGCCATACTTCACACCCGTCATCAAACTGTCGCGTAAGAGGTAATCCAGCCGATCAACATCCAACTGCGACGAAACCAAATGACCGATAAACGCCGGTTGAAAGCGGTGCTCAATGGCGGCGATCACCTTCTCAGGCAGAGCCGCATCCACCTCTGTCAGACATTGATGCACGACCGTGTTTGGCTCAGCAATGATCCGCGCCGTCCAGTTTTCGTGGTGCTGCCGTAAAATCTTTTCGATGACATGCGAAAACGGCCCATGACCAATGTCGTGCAACATCGCCGCCACGCGCGCCACCAGCCGCGCTTCACTGCTAATGCGGTACTTCTTGCTCAGGTGATCCAGTACGCGCGTCATCACGTGCATCACGCCCAGCGAATGAGTGAACCGCGAATGCTCAGCGCCTTGAAAGGTGTAAAGCGCCAGCCCCAACTGTTTGATGTACCGCAAGCGCTGAAATTCCGGCGTGTCAATTAGCCGAATGAGCAAAGCGTCATCCGTCCGCGCGGTCGAGAGCGCGATGATGTTATGTACCGGATCGCGGTAAATACGTTCCATAGTCAGTGGTCAGTGGTCAGTGGTCAGTGGTCAGTGGGTCTTTGCTAACCACTGACCACTGACCACTGACCACTGTTTCAAACCGTTTGCAACAAGCGTGTCAGTAATGCGGCGCGCCGGGGGATGTCGCTGACGATGATGTGCTCGTGATCGGCGTGCGCGCCCGCGCCATCCACGCCTAGCCCGTCCAGCGTCGGCACCCCCAGCGCCGCCGTAAAATTGCCGTCTGAGCCGCCACCGACGACACCATCTTTCAACTCGAACCCAAGCTCGCCAGCCAGGCCGCGTGCGTGTTCAAACAGGGCTAAATTTTGCGGCGAACGCGGCATGGGCGGACGATTGATGCCGCCACCGATCTCAAGCTGCGCTTCAGGCAGAATCGGTTTAAGGCTGCGGATCGCGTTTTCCAGATATGCTCCATCGGCCTGCGTCCAAAAACGCACGTCAATGCTGGCCGTCGCTTCCGCTGGCACGACATTGGTCGTCGTGCCGCCGTTAAAAACGCCGACATTGACCGTCGTGCCGCGCTCGTAATCATTCAGTGCGGCCAGTTGCAATGTCTGCTGCGCCAACTCAACGATGGCGTTGACGCCTTTGCTGGGGTCAAGCCCCGCATGCGCCGCCCGGCCCAGGGCACGCAAGGAAAACACGCCTATCCCTTTACGACCTGTTTTGACGATGCCGCCGGGAATGGGCGGTTCCAGCACTAAGGCCGCCGCCGCATGCACGGCCTCCGCTTCGACCAAACTGCGTGAGGTGCGACTGCCGATCTCTTCATCGCAAGTCAGCAAGATGGTCAGGGGCCGTTGCGTAGCCAGACCTTGCGTTTTGATCGTGCGCAGGGCCTCGATCAGACAGGCGATGCCGGATTTCATATCAAAAATGCCTGGCCCATGTGCCGCGCCGTCAGCGGTGTACCGGAAAGGCATTCGTTGTAGTGTGCCGACCGGCCAGACTGTGTCCAGATGACCAATCACCAACACGTGTTGCGCATCCGCTGCGTGGCCGAACCCGCAGCGAACGCGCACATGCGTGCCATATCCCGCTTGTGGAAAGGGTTCGACTATCGCGCCTAATTCCTGAAAAAGAGCGGCAACAAAGGAGGCGATTTCGTTCAACCGCGCTTCTTCACGCGAGGTCGTTTCGCGTTCGACCAGGAGTCGGGTCAATTCGAGAATGGCGGATTGGCGGTCAGTAAAATGTGTAAGCAAGGATGACATAGGAAATGCAGGCCGGGCCTGGTGACTGAATATGGGAGGTGTTGCAAGATCACCCCGTTGCGGCCGTTCTTGCAACACCCTGAAAAGCGATGATTCGCCAGTGATTTCGCGGTTTCCCGCAAGTTTGACAAAGCATTTGAATCATGCACAATACTCGAAACTCTGACAAGTTCTAACTAGAACCGTTTGCGCAAGCATCAGTATATCAAGCTGCTCCGTCATAGATTCCGTCGTCTCGGCATTTCATCCGTCGTTCCGCCAAAGACTGTCTCCTGCGAGTTTTGGCTAGCGTCGGCGGCGCGCCGAAGGGTGTGATCGTAATGACTTCCTTGCGGTTGGGGCGAACTGGCTGCCCAACTCGCACAAGTCAAAACGGGCAAGTTCAACCAGGCGATGCCGCTGCGCTGGCGTAACGTGGGAACATAGGATTCGCCGTCAGAGTCATATATCACACCAATTCAAGACACCGATCCGAGGATGAAATGGAGGACCTTTTCAATATGAAGAAGTTGAGCCTTTTGCTAGTGCAGGCGCTGTTGTGGGGCGCGTTTGCATTTTTGCCGAGCAGCGCCAAGGCGCAGGACAATCCGCAAGCGGAATTTGAACGAACTTGGTATGCGACCTGTTATCCGAAGCCAAAGGATGAGTCGCCTGAGTGCTATCAAATGTCCAAAGAGCTACGGGCGAAATTCCCGGGCAGTACTTATGTCAAAAATGCCAATGGAATAATTGAGAAAAAAGACTTTGGTGAGCTTTGGGAAAAGTTCAAAGCAGCGCTTGCCGAATACTATGCCGGGCCGGATAGCCCGAAACTTGAAAAGCTTCTTGGCGCGGGCGACGCCTTCTTAGCCAAACAACCGGATTACCCTTACGTGGTAGCGCAGCAAGCTTTGGCTGGTAGCAGCGCGGCATTAGGAGAAATGTACAAGGATAAAGAAAAAGCCAAGAGCTATATGGAAAAAGCGCTCAAGCTTTTTGATCCTTCGGCTCCTGCGCCAGCCGATGAAGAAGCAAAGAAGCAAACTGCGCAATTCCGTGAGGACATTCAGGCTCTCGGCAATCAATACCTGGGCTGGTACGTCATCCAAACCAACGGCGACCCGCAGCAGGCGTTGGCCTATTTAGGTAAATCCATCGCGGTCAAAGGCAAAGACAATATCGGGGTGAAAGACCCGAATAATTATTGGCTGCGTTCCACGATCTACAATGCTGAATACGGAAAACTGAGCAAACAGTATCAAGCCCTGCCCGATGACCAAAAAACGGGTGACGCAGGCAAGGAAGTACTCAAACAGATCAACACCGTCGTTGATAAGCTGATCGCGGAATATGCGCGCGTGATTGCCGTGGCGACCGCGCCATCAGCAAAACCCTTGTTGGATGCGGCCCGCGAATCCTTTAACTCGCTCTGGAAATACCGCACGGATGCACCAGAAAAGGGCGCGGCTTATCTGAAAAACTACCAAGCCGACCCGGCGATTCCCGACGTGGAAGTGCCCGCGAAGGCAGAAACTTCGATGGCGCCTCCCACGGGCCCACCGACGACTGGCGGCCCCGTGAAGCTGAATGCGGGGGCTGGTGGTGCGCCCGGCGGCAGTGGCGCGGTCAATGGGACGAAAGCGGCCCCGGCCAAAGGCAAAGCTGCTCCGGTCAAAAAGAAACGCCGTTAGCCCGGCAACTTTTGCGTGGCGGCTCCCGCGCAAGTAACCTTTGCTAAAGCCAGCTCGCCAACGCGGGAGCTGGCTTTAGCTATGATCTCCCCCGGCATTAAAGATTGTGTGATTAACGAAGTAAGCGAAGAAATTGCATTGCCTGCTGGCTCCCTGCCAGCCTCTTTGACAGCCACTCCAGCGGCCGCTTCATCAGAAGCCGCGACTGATGCGATGGTCAACGAGGTCGGTCTGGAAGTTGCGCCTACCTCTGCTGTCGGCGATGAGGGTGAAGCGATCACCTTAACCAGCAAAACCTTTGAAGACTTGCTCACGCAACTCGAAGGGCTGATCCATTACACCTTCCGTGATCGCAACCTGTTACGCCGCTCCTTGACCCATCGCTCCTTTGCCAACGAACAAGCAGAACCGCGTCCACCCCATAACGAAGCGTTGGAATTCCTCGGCGATGCCGTGTTGGAATTCCTGATTAGCGCTTGGCTGTTGGAACTCTACCCGACGCAAAATGAAGGCACATTGTCCAAGCTGCGCGCTTACGCCGTCAGCGCCGTCAATCTGCAAAAACACGCGGTGCGTTTGGGGTTGGGTGGCTATCTGCTCATCAACCGTGGCGAAGAGAAAACCGGTGGCCGCCACAAGATGGCGTTGCAGGTAGACGCTTACGAAGCGCTGATCGCGGCCATCTATCTCGACGGCGGCATCGAAGCCGCGAAAGTATTCATCCGCCGCGAATTCGCCCTGACGTTTTCCATCGTTGACCCGCAAAACCTGGCGATGGCCGATTACAAAACGGCCTTGCAAGAGCGCTTGCAATCGCTGGGGCTGCCAACGCCGCAATACGCCATCGTCGAGAGCCTGGGGCCGGATCATCACCGCGTCTTCCAGATCGAACTGCGCGTCAGCGGCAAATGCATCGCCACCGGCCAAGGCACAACCATCAAAGGCGCGCATCAGGCCGCAGCGCGTTCGGCGCTGGATAACCTGACCCAGGAATTGGAGCGCGTGAATTTAATGCCGGAAACACTTGCATCGGCAGAGGACGCCGCACCAGCAGTGCTGGAAGCAGTGATCTTGCCGCTTGAACCGGAAGCTACGCTAACCGACTAACTCACTTTTGCGGTGAACCAGGCGGTGCGCCGGTTCGCCAGCAAAGCCTCGAACGTTGCCCAGGATTATGACCGAACAGGAAACTATCAATGTCACGCCCGCAGGCCAGCCAATGGTCTCGCCCTATTTGCCGTTCGTCTCGAACGCACCGCCCAAATCAGTGTTGCGTGAGTATGTCGAACAAGGTTTGATTACCGTCGTCATGGCGCTCTTTCTGATGACCTTCATCGCGCAAGCCGTGCAAGTGCCGACCGGTTCGATGCAAAACAACATCCACATCGGCGATCACTTCTTCGTCAATAAGTTTCTCTTTGGACGCCCCACACCTATTTTGGGCAAGCTCTTGCCGACGCGCGAGATCAAACGCGGCGACATCATCGTCTTCAAATTTCCGCAAGACCCCAAGGTGAATTACGTCAAGCGCGTGGTCGGATTGCCCGGCGACAAAGTCGAAGTCAAAGGCACGCACGTTTTCGTCAACGGCCAGGAGTTGCCCGAACAGCGCGTCACCATCAACCTGCTCGACACACGCTATTCGTCGCATCCGGAAATCAAGACCGAACCCGCCCCGCCCGGGGCGCACTATCGCGTCTATTACGACGACCGCGATCACGAACCATCCGAATTCAACGCCGATTCGCAACTGCGTTTCGCTGTGAATGAACCCGCCATCGTGCCGCCCGACAGTTATTTTGCGATGGGCGACAACCGCGACAACAGTTTGGACAGCCGCTATTGGGGCTTCGTCCCACGCAGCAACATCATCGGTCACGCGCTCTATGTGTATTGGTCGTTCAATCCAAGCGACCCCGAAACGCCCACGACCGGCAACCGGCTGACCGACATCTTCACGCGCTCGAACTGGCGGCGCACCGGCACGGCGATCAAATAGAAGTACAGCAACCTTTCCAGGTTGCTGTGGGCTTCCGCTAAGAGCAACCAGCGAGGAACCCAACAACCTGGAAAGGTTGCTGTACCGTGTTGCGCTCTTCTCATTTGATTGCGCCGCTTTCCAAAGTACCTCAAGCGGGCTTGTTTGCAATGAGCCAACCATCCAACGATCCAAAAGCTTCCACTTCCCTGCCGCTCATTCTGGTGGCGGGGATTTTTCTCATCTACTACCTTTCCAATCCGCTCACCGGCGAGTTTTACGATTACACGCTGCGCATCGCCTCCGCCCTGCTACAAGGCCGCCTGGGCGAAACCGAAGCGCCGCCGACGTGGCTGAGCGAGATGATCCCGCACAACGGCCAGTATTATTCGGCCTTCCCGCTCGGCAGTGTCTTGACGATGCTGCCGCTCGCGTTGCTAAAAAAACTGCACCTCGTTCAAGCCTTTCCCGGCGTTACGCTCGCGGCCCTAACGGCCAGCGTGTCCGCCTACTTCCTCTATCTGCTTTCCGCCAAGTATCAAGACGCCGGGCCGCGCCGCCTCGTGTTGATCCTCTTTCCGCTGCTGGGCACCTGGATGTGGGCGAACCTGGCGTTTGCGGGCGCGTGGCATATTGCGCTTGGCGTAGCGGTCGCTGCCCAACTGGGCGCGCTCTATTTCACGCTCATCCGTTTCAACCCGCTGGCTGCCGGCTTTTGCTTCGCCCTCGCCTTTGGCAACCGCACTGAAATCCTGCTGCTCGCGCCACTGTTCTATTACCTGCTGTATCGCCACCAACGACAGCCAGAAAGGCACCCGCGAAGAAATGAAGAACACGAAGGCTCCGCATACACGCCTTCTTTCTCTTCCTTCCTTTCTTCGTTTACTTCGTTTCTTCGTGGCGAACGTTTTGTCAGCGCCGCCATTGTCTTCTCGCTTTTCCCTTTCCTGCTCGGCGTCGCCACGCTGGCTTACAACTACGCGCGGTTCGGTTCATTGCTGGATTTCGGCTATGCCCGCATCCCGAAAGTGCTGGAAGAACCTTGGTATCGGTACGGCATCTTTTCGCTGCACGCCATCCCGCTCAACTTTCAGGAAATGCTGCTGACACCGTGGCGGCGCCTCCCGACGTATCCCTATCTCGTCCCGACCGGCTTCGGCGGTTCGATCCTGCTCAGCAGCCCGTACCTGCTCTTTCTCTTTCGCTGCGGATCCAAAGACGCGACGTTGAAATGGCTGGCGTGGGCGGCCATCGCGGTGCTGACCTTTGTGCTCTGGTGCCACGGCAATCCGGGCGGCTGGCAGTTCTCTTACCGTTACGCGATGGTGCTGTTGCCGTGGATGTTTGTGGTCTTGCTGGAAAGCAGCCCAAAGAAAGTCTCATGGCTTGAAGCGCTGCTGTTCGTGGCGTCGGTGGCGATCAGTGGCTGGGGGACGTATTTGTTTTTGCGGACGGAATATATGCGCCCGTAACAGCCTTACACAGCGGAGCAAGCCATGTCTCAACTCAACAACCCGCACGACAAATTTTTCAAAGCCACCTTTGGACGGCCTGAAGTCGCGGCTGAGGTGCTCGCGCATTACCTGCCCGCCGCAACGGCGGCGGCGCTGGAATTGCGCGCACCCGCATTGGTCAAAGACTCGTTCGTGGATGACGAGTTGCAGGAACATTACTCCGACCTGCTTTACCGCGTGCGGCTCAAACGCGGCGGCGCGGCTTATGTCTATTTGCTCTTCGAGCACAAGAGCGCACCGGATGAACTGGTCGCCTTTCAAGTGCTGCGTTACAAAGTGCGGATTTGGGAACGGTTGGCGCGCGCCAAGCCACGCAAGCTGCCGCTGATCGTGCCGCTCGTGTTTTACCACGGGCGCAAACGTTGGCGCGTCCCGCGCAGTTTCGGCGCGCTGTTGGAAGGCGGCGAACTCGCCGGGCTGCGCCAATACGTGGACGAATCGGAATATCTGCTGCTCGACCTCTCAGCCTTCAGCGCGGCGGAGCTGGTCGGCGCGGCGTTCACCCGCGTCGCCTTGCTGGTGTTGAAATACGCTTTTGAAGACCAGTTGCTCGCGCGGCTGCCAGAGATCGTGCGGCTCTTGCCCATCTGGGAGCAGAGTGCGTTAGAATACTTTGCCACCGTGCTCCGCTACGTTTCGGAGATCACGCGCCCCTTGACCAGACACGAATTTGAGGAACTGAAAACAGCGTTCCCCACAGAAACCGGAGAGATTATGGAAACAATGGCTTCCGCTTGGGTCAAAGAAGGTTTGCAAAAGGGCCGGCAAGAAGGCTTGCAACAAGGCCGGCAAGAAGGTCGGCAGGAAGGCCGGCAGGAAGGCCGGCAGGAAGGTCGGCAAGAAGGTTGGCAGGAGGGCTTGCAACAAGGCCGGCAAGAGGCGGCGCTCACCTTCACGTTGCGTTTACTGGAACATCAAATCGGCGCGGTGGGCGCGCGCACGGCCGCGCGTTTGCGCAAGCTTTCCTTTGAGCAACTGATGGAACTCGGCGAGGCGCTGCTGGAATTCAAGTCGGCCAAAGACCTGTCCGCCTGGCTACGGGCGAAGGCGGAAAAAACTGCGTGATCCTTGCGGTACCGCGCGCGTGAGCAAGCGGCACCTGCATCATTGAACCAATGTGCCGTACTTGACGAACCGCTTGCTGACGCGCGCGGTACCGTTCCGGCATCAGTCTTCTTCTTTTTCCCACGCGGCAAAATTCGGCAACTCATCGCCCTGGCAATTGAGCACGTAGTCTATGGCGCAAGCCAAGCTGTGTGGCGTCCAGAGCCAGCGGGTGCTGCCGTGGCGCGACCACGGTTTTTGATCGGGCGGCAACACACCGGCCTCGCGCATGCGCCGAGTGGCGTAGGCTTTCAGGTCGTTCATCGCGTCTTCAGGTTCGCGGCCTGCCGTGATTACGCTGTGGACGTGATTGGTGCGCACATTGAGCGCGTGCAACAACCACTGGCGCTGCTGGCAGACTTCGCGCACCGTCTGCTCAACCACCGTGCGACGTGCCGTGTCGAGCGTCACCGGCGCGCGGTTAAGCCGCTGGAACTCTTCGTATTCACGCAACTCATCGTGGGAAAGAAAGGGCGTGCCGTAGCGATTGTGCGACCGGTCTACTGACCCGCGCGCATCACCGTGCAGCCAGGTGCCATAACAACGGAAGGAGATAAAGTAGGCCAAGGGCCGAGCAGCTTCGTCAAACTCACGTTTGGGCATGTATGACCTCCCTGCAAAGCGGGACAGCGCGGGGACGGTACCGCGCGAGGACGGTACCGCGCACGTGAGCAAGCGGCCTCTGACAAGCAAACCCACTGGCCGCAAGCCGGGCCAACAGCGGCGCCATCAAATCACACCTACTGGCCGACGGCCAAGCCTCAGCAGTAGCCCTATCACTCCACTCGCAGGTGGAGCAGGCCAATCACCCTCACTATCTGAGTAGCCAAGGTGCCGCTTGCTGACGCGCGCGGTACCGTCCCCGCGCGGTACCGTCCCCATCAGACTCTGGTAATGATGCGTTCGCCCAGCGTGTAGCGATGATCACGCGGCGGGTGGTTGAGCAGGGGCACATACCACAACACCAAGTCGCGCGTTTGTTCGATTAGGGGCAATTCTCCGGGTGGAGTTTTCTTTTTCAATTCTTGCCACCCCCTCAAAAAATTTCATGCGTGCTTCGCACGCATGGTAAAAGCGTAAAAAGGGTAAAAAGTGCAGAGGGTTACTGAGTCCTCGCAGAGACAACGACACGAAAACCGAGGTCGTTGACGATGGCGGGGAGATTGAAGACGCGGAAAGCAGAACGGCAGTAGTCCGCATCGTAGCCCCACGAGCCGCCCCGCAGCACCCGGCGACCTGAGTCTCCGCCACTCAACCAAGCTGAGCCATTCACCGGCGCGCCTTCGTAGTTGTCATGCCACACATCTTGCACCCATTCCCAAACATTGCCGTACATATCGTACAAGCCAAATTGATTGCGTTGCTTCTGCCCGACTGTATGTGTCTGGTTGCCGGAATTGCTACTGAACCACGCATACTGATCAAGCAGTTTTTCATCATCGCCAAAGCTGTATTCAGTCGTCTTGCCCGCGCGCGCGGCATATTCCCATTCGGCTTCGGTCGGCAATCGGAATTGCTTGCCGGTCATTTGTGACAGTCGTTGACAAAATTGCTGTGCGTCATTCCACGACACGCGCTCCACCGGACGGTCAGCGCCTTTGAAGACGACATTTGGCAAGCTGCCTATCACCGCCTCCCACTGCGCCTGTGTGACCTCGTACTTGCCCATCGCAAAGCCCGCCACGCGTACCTGATGCGGTGGCTTTTCATCATCTGTGATTTTGTCCGAACCCATCGTGAATTCGCCGCCGGGCAGGGCGACCAAATCCAGCACCACATCAGCGCCCATCCTGACACGGTAGCCACCCTCGCTGGGCATAAGCTCCCAGAGGCCTTTCCCTTCCATCCCCAGCAACGGCCTGTCAGGGTCTTGCACTTCGCCCGGTCCGCCCGCCAAAGGGCCAGGGGAACCCGTCGGCGAAACTGTTGGCGTCACCGTTGGTGTCGGTGTCGGCACAGGTGTCGGCGTAGGCGTCAACGACACGCGCGGGTCAAACGTCGGGCGCGTCACCGGCGGCGCGCCGATGGGCAAGGGATCAGGCAACCGCCACATCGGCTCCGCATAAAACCGCCAGAAACAAAACGCCGCCAACGCCAGCGCCGCCACGCCCCACGTCAACGGATGCATGCCCAAGGCGCGCTGTCCGTCTTCAAACAACAACCGCTCCCACCAACGCGGCGCTTGCACGCTGAGCGGTTTGATGTGCCGCCCGGCCAGAAAGCTGAGCAGCACGTAATCGCGCAAACGGCTCTCTGGCGCTTGCCCTTGCAACAACCGGTAAAGCGCGCGCCGCCGCCGCCAACGCCGCAGCGGTTCGGCCACGGCGTTGAACCAGCGCCGCCACCAGCGCGGCTCAGCGTCTTCATCAGCAGCGGGCCGCGTTGCCACTTCCAGCGGAATGGCCGCGCCCGGTTTGGTCAACACGTGTTGCAACAGGTCTTCGATCACGCCACGCACGCGCGTGTGTTCCGTCGGCGTGAAGCGCGCCACCAATTCGCCGCGCAACCAATCGGGCATCGTCCCGTAGCGGAACCACGGCAGCCGCACCAGCCGCAACACCTGTTCGGCCCGTTCGGTGTCTTGCCCCACCAGGCGCGCGCCCAGATACAGCGTCAATTCCCAGGTCACTTGCGGATAAACCGCGCAGGCCCGCAACCAGAGCCAGCCCGCGTCGCCCAGATACGTTTCGAGGTGTTGCAACAACTGCGTGATCTCGGCGGGCGGCGGGGCTGACGTTTCCAACCAGCGTTTCAGACGCTCGGCGATAAAGGCGGGCAAGGTTGCGGCGGCGGCGCGGCGCGCCTCGGTTTGCAGTTCAAGGTTGAGGCCCGTGTTGAGCCAGGCGGTCAACGCCTCGAAACCCGCTTCATCGGCGGGCAACACCAACAGCTCGTGCGCGCGCAAAGCCTCAGTGCGGTAATCATTGGCAGAGGCCGCGACGGGCGTGAGGATGGCGCGTTCGGGCCAGTGCGCAAACTCTTCCAACCAACGCTGGGCCGCGCCCGTGAAGGGATCAAAGAATTCCACGCCAGCGCCGAAGATCAACAAGCGATGCTCAGGGTAACGCGACGCCAATTCATTGAGCGACACACTCGGCGCAAACGGCGCGGGCCGCAGCGTGGCGCGCGCCTCGCCTTCGAAGGCATAAGGACGGCAAGCGCGCGCGTCGCCCTGGAAGTAATACGGCTCGACGCCGATGTCACTGGCCTTCAAGCGTTCGGCCAGCGCCTCGCCCACGCGCGCCCGTTCGTCGTGGGCGCTGGCGCGCTCGATCAACAACAGATATTCGGGCAACGCGCGCCGCCTGCCCCAACTGGGCGTAAACAAACCGCCGCGCCGAATCGTCGCGCGAATCGTCGCGGGCACATCCAGGTCTGTGGCCGCTACGTGGCGATGGCGGCGCAAATCCACCAACGCGCGGCGCAAGGCGGGCGAATCGAAAAGCCTCACGCCATCCGCTTGCAACTTGAGCTGCCGCAACCTCGGCGTCCCGCTGGTTTGGAAGCGTTGCGCAATCAGCGTGCGCCAATACCAGCGCCAGAGAAACCAGAGCGCATAAAGCAGCAAGGGGATGAAGGTGGGCCAGAGGATTTTGTTGACCGGCTCGATGTCGCACGGAGGATTTGGGCACGGCGTCGGCGTTGCATCCGCCAAGTCAAATTTTGGTGCTGGAAT
Source organism: Acidobacteriota bacterium (assembly GCA_016196035.1). Lineage (NCBI taxonomy): Bacteria > Pseudomonadati > Acidobacteriota > Acidobacteriota bacterium. The sequence goes on from JACPYM010000064.1 coordinate 91,892, forward strand.
GTGCGAATAGCGTTTCAGCACGATGGTTTGCCGCGTGGGCTGATGCAACAGCACGGGCTGTGAAACCGCCGGTTCGTAACTGTTGTTTGAAGCCAGCGCGCGGTCAGTGCGCCGCCGCCAAAGCCAATCGAAATTACGCGCGTGATAGGCCAATTCAAATTCGCCTTGCCGATTGGTATAGGCCATCCCATCGGCAAAGATGACATTGGCAAAGGCGACAGGCGTGCGCGTCTCGCTGTCAAGCACCTTGCCTGGGAGCGTCTGTGTGGTCTTGGCGCTGAGATAAGCAATTACACCGGCCAACAGCAACACCGCCAACAGCGCGGCTTTCACCGGCGGACGCTGCCACGCTTGCCGCATCCACGTGCGCAATTCCGCCAACCGCTTGAACGCAGAGCGGCGAGCTTCAGGCAGCGGCGTCACGCTTGTTTCGTCAGGCGCTGCCACCTCAACCGCCGCTTGCAGCAAGCGTGGCCGCCGCTGCAACCACGCCTGAAAATGCGCGGCAAACTCCTGCTGCTCGCGTTTAGACGAACAGAACAGCGGCCCCAGCAACGTGCGCCACTGTTGCGGGTCGGCGGGCAATTGCTTGGCGGCGGCCAGCCTGTCCAACAACTCGTGCGCGGTGATGTAGTGCTGCGCGCTGATGGCAAAGCCCGCGCCGCGCAATGTTTCGGCCAGGGCCAGCAGGTCTTCGAGTTGGAGGTTGGGTGCGGGCATAAACAATGCGAATTTGCCGACGAGTTCCCCAAGCCCTGAAAGGGCATAATTCAATAGCCGTGGGCAACGCCCACGGCGTGAGCAGCGGCCATTCCCGGCCCTGACAGGGCCGCATTTGAAAGCAGATTCGACCCCTTCAGGGTCGTGAACTCCTACGCGCCGTTCCGTGGGCGTGGCCCACGGCTATTGAATTACGCCCTTTCAGGGTTGTTAATCCAACCTGACGAATTCGCCAACAGCATCTTCCAACTGCGTTCTCAGGAACGACATCACCATTCTTTGGCGATGCGGTGCGCGGCTTCCTGATCCTCTTTGATCTTGATGAGCGCGCTCAGACTTCGCTGCAACAACTTGCGTTGCGCGCGCAGCGGCTGCTCGAAATCCGCGCCCATTTCGCGCAGCGCGGTCAGCCAATCAATCAACTCGGCGGTCGCGGGCCGCTTACGCAAACCGCTGTCGCGCAAGTGTTCAAACAACGCCAGCGCCTCGGTCAACATGGGCGGCAGCCCGTTGGCGTAACTGGCGACACGGCTGGTCACGATCTGCACCAGCCGTGTGTCCTTGGGAAATTCGATGTCGTAATAGATGCAGCGGCGCAGGAAGGCTTCGGGCAGATGCTTTTCGGAATTGCTGGTCAGCACCAGGATCGGGCGCAGTTGCGGATTGGCTTCGATCCGGTCGTTGTTGAGTTCGGGCACGCGGAAGTAATGATGCTCGACCTCGTTGAGCAGATCATTCGGGAAATCGCGCGGCGCTTTGTCTATCTCGTCAATCAGCACGACCGCACGTTGCGCGCCCGTGTGCTCAAAGCCCGGCGTGCGCCAGCGCTCTGCGATGCTTGCGCGCGAACGCAGAATGGCTTCGCCCAATGCGTTCCAACGCAGGTAGCTGAGCACAGCGGCGCTCGCCCCGGTGTCTTTGGCGCGAAAGTGGCCGACCGCGTCGTAGCTGTAAAACAAATCGCGCGCCGTGCTGTTGGACTTGGTCTCGAATTTGAGCGGCACGCCCAGCCCCAACGTGTGCGCCAGATGTCGCGCCAATTCGGTCTTGCCGGTGCCCGGTTCGCCCGTCAGCAAAAGCGGCTGGCTCAGCAGCAGCGCGACATTCACGGCATCCACCAGACCGTCATCGGGCAGATAGCCCGCCGGATCGGTTTGGCGGGCGCGGCTGAATTCGGGCAAGGCCACCGTGCCGTCAGTCTCGCGGTGTGTGGGATTCGGGTAAAAAGGATAGGGCATGGTGAACTCCTCAAATAAAGATTTAGAGCCGTTTGCAATGGCGTTTACGAGAGTCAGTTGACGCCGGGACAGTACCGCGCGCGTGAGCAAGCGGCGCGTCAAGCTACCCGCATTGGCTGAATTGCCAAGGTGCCGCTTGCTCACGCGCGCGGTACTGTCCCACAAAGATCAGGAAGACCGCTGTTCCAACAGGGCTTCGAGTTTCATTTCAAAGGCGCGCATGGAAATTTGCTCGGCCTCGCTAAACAAATCGTCAATCCACTGTTTGCTAATGCGGAAACGCTCGCCGATTTGATGAATGCGGTACCAGGCTCTGACATCGTCTTGCGTCAACGCGGGCAATTCGGGCAAGGCCACGCCGCAACATTGCGGGTAAGCTGAAAAATCCTGCTCAAGTTCCCGCAACAAGACTTGCAACTGCTGCTCCCAGGCCTGCCGCTGTTTGAGTTTGAAGTCGAACCAGCGTGGCTGCGGCTGCTCTTCAAAGCGGAAGCAGAGGCAGAGCAGCACGACGCGATTGAGCGGCAAGTCTTCCCACGCCGCGCAAAATTGCAAAAACGCAGGCAACAAGTCAGCGCCGGGCTGTTTGAATAGCTTGGTCGAAAGGTCGAGCGTGACGATCAGCGGGTCTTCGCTCTGTTTCAACAATTCATAAACCGCCTGCTGCGGCTCCTGGTCGGCGTCACTGACTTCCAAGGCGACGGCCAGCTCCCACCAAAATCCGGCGGGGCTTTCAAACGCCGTGTGTGCCGCGCGCAACGGAATCTCGCGTGGCCCGGCGGCCTTGCTCGTGCGGGTCAACAACTTTTTCAACGGGCCTTTGTACATGCGTTCTAAAAACTCGACGTGGCTCTCGAATCTGTGGCCGTGCAACAGGCAAACGACCGGACGGCGCGACTGGCTTTGGCGATGTTGTTTGAGCGCTTGCACAAGAGCCGCTTCCTGTTTGCCGCGGTCGCACAGATGCGGCAGCAACGCGGGCAACGCGGTGACGACGGTTTGGGCGGCGGACGGTTCGGTTTGGGCGGCGGACGGTTCGGTTTGGGCGGATGGAGTGGTCTGCGTGGCGGCTTCAGGCGCAGCGGCAGGCGCGCTCGCAGGCGGCTGTTGTTTGGCTTGCAACTGTTCGATAGCGCGGCGCATGCCTTCTTCCACGTCCAACCAGGCTTCATCGCGATTGGCCCAACTGGTGACGGGTTTGGCGTCTTTGGGCAGCGCCTGTAATTTGCCGAAGGGCGCACTTTGCCAGCGGCAGGGACGCAGGATGATGGGAATCACCAGCGCCGGGTCAGCCTGGCTGGCGTGCCGTTCGAGCGCGCGCTTCATTTCGATGTCGTAACAGTAGTCCGACGCGATGAAATCTGAACTGACGAGTAACAGGATGATCCGCGCGCTTTCCAGGTGCTCGTCAATCGCGTTCTTCCATTCTTCGCCCGCGCCGATTTGGCGGTCGTGCCAGGGTTCAATCACGCCTGCGCGCACGAGAATTTTCAGGTGCCGGTCGAGTTCGTTGCGCAGCGTTTCATCCAGATGCGCGTATGAGTAAAAGACTTTGATGGGGGATGCCATACACACCTCGTTGCAACCAATGTTCGCCCACTGCCTGAGCACTGCTTGTTTGAAGGACGGCCTGTGAATTGAGCCGAATATACTGGGGCGCGCTGAACCTGCTGAAAACGGGCGCAGGTATAGCACTGCGGGGCGCGGCTTGGCAATGTGCGCGGCAACGGGGCACAGCCGTTTTGCAAAGTCAGCGGGCGCGCCGACCGAGCGGCATAAGACTGAATCCCGATTCCTGACTCCTGATTTCGTAAAAATCAGGAGTCAGGAATCGGGATTCGGGATTCGGGATTCAGTGTCGCGTGTTGTTTGCCAAACAATTCACCTGCGTAAAAACCTGCCAGGCGGTAAGGCAGAACAGGTGTTGCCATTTTTCGTTTGACCACGGCACCGTTTTCATAGACGGCTAATGTCTGGTCGCGCCTCCGGGGCAAAAACGCAAAAGTTTGGGCAACGACAAGGCCAGCAACGGCGTCGCTTTCATTCTTACCCCGAAGGCCTATAATGCGGCGCGTTCGTTGCCCAAACCAATCTGCATTCAGCAGACAGACGGAAGCCCGGCGGCTTCTGTTTCTTGCAACACCGAGCATCGCCACCGCCGCATCCGTTTCAATTCAAGGAGGTCAAGCATGACACTAGAGTTTCAAGGAACCGCAATGCCGCTCGACATCAATGGCATTGAAGAAGCAACGCAACTGTTACAGGTCGGCGTCCCCGAGTTGGTCGCTGTCGGCACGGTCGAGACGCGCGGGTTCGGGTATCTGCCCGACCGCCGGCCGCTCATTTTATTCGAGCGCCATATTTTCAGCCGCGAGACCAGCCATCGGTTCGACGGCGTGGATTCCAACATCAGCAATCGGCAGCCCGGCGGCTACGGCCCTGGCGGCGCGCAGCAATATGACCGGCTGCTGCGTGCGGTGGCGTTGGATCGCGAGGCAGCCTTGCGCAGCGCGTCCTGGGGCTTGGGGCAGGTGATGGGGTTCAATGCCCAGGCCGCCGGGTATGCCGATACCGAAACGATGGTGGTGGAAATGATGGAAAGCGAGAATGCTCAATTGCTGGCGATGGCCCATTTCATCAACAGCCAGCCTAAAGCCGCCGCTGCGTTGCGCGCCCACGATTGGGCCGGGTTTGCGCGCGTCTACAACGGAGCGGATTTCGCCATCAACAAATACGACAAAAAATTGGCGGCAGCCTTTCAAGCCTTTCAGGCGGGCACCCTGCCCGATTTGAACGTGCGCACCGCGCAAGCCTTTCTGACCTATCTGGGCTTTTCGCCCGGAACCGTGGATGGCTTGACGGGCCGGTTGACGCGCTCAGCGTTGAATGAATTTCGAGAGCAAAACGGGCTACCCATTGCTGCCGAGGTTACTGAAGAAGATTTGGCGGCACTTCAGCAAGCGGCGATTGTTGGCTAGAGTGTGAGACAGGGGAGGAAGGTAAAGACAAAGGTAGTGGGTCAATGGGGAGAGAACCAAGCCGCAGATCAACGCCGATCCACGCAGACCAACGCCGATCAATGGAATGGCTAACAGGTTTGATCCGCGTTTTTCTGCGGCCATCTGCGGCCAGACCTCCCCGCTTTGAGCCACTACCAAGATAAAAAGGCAGGTCGTGTCTCCCCCTCCCTCCGTCCCCCAGTCGCTCATTCCGCTCGATAATTCGGCGCTTCTTTGGTGATGAACACGTCGTGCACGTGCGATTCTTTCAGGCTGGCGGCGGTAATGCGCATGAAGCGCGCGTTTTGCTGCAACTCGGCGATGCTGTTGCAGCCGGTGTAGCCCATCCCGGCGCGCAAACCGCCCACCAATTGCCCGACCAGCGCCGCCAGCGAACCGCGATAAGTCACGCGGCCTTCGATGCCTTCGGGCACCAGTTTGCTTTCAACCTCCACGCTGTCCTGCGCATAACGATCTTTGCTGCCCTGCTTCATCGCGCCCAAGCTGCCCATGCCGCGATACGATTTGAAGTTGCGGCCCTGGTACAAAATGATCTCGCCCGGCGCTTCGTCCGTCCCGGCGAGCAGCGAGCCGATCATCACGGAATGCGCGCCCGCCGCGATGGCCTTGGTGATGTCGCCGGAATACTTGATGCCGCCATCCGAAATGACCGGGACGCCCGAACCCGCCGCGCCTTTGACGCATTCGTAAATCGCCGTGATCTGGGGCACGCCCGCGCCGCTCACCACGCGCGTCGTACAAATCGAACCGGGGCCGATGCCGACCTTGACCGCGTCGGCCCCAGCCTGGATCAAAGCTTTCGCGCCTTCGGCGGTGGCGACGTTGCCCGCGATCAAATCCACTTCGGGGAATTTGCGTTTGACTTGTTTGACGGCTTCGAGCACGCGGATGCTGTGGCCGTGGGCCGTGTCAATCGCCAGCACATCCACGCGGGCGTTAATCAGTTCGGTGGCGCGTTCAAAGAAATCGCCCGTCGCGCCCACCGCCGCCGCACAACGCAAGCGGCCCAGATCGTCTTTGGCGGCGTTGGGATATTTGATCGCCTTCTGAATATCTTTGACGGTGATCAGCCCCTTCAGATGATAGTTCTCGTCCACGACCAAGAGCTTTTCGACGCGATGGCGTTGCAAGATGCCTTCGGCTTCGCGCAACGTGGTGCCGACCGGCACGGTGATGAGGTTGTCTTTGGTCATCGCCTCGCCAATGGGCAACTCCAGCCGCGTTTCAAAACGCAAATCACGGTTGGTCAGGATGCCCACCAGTTTGCCGCCATCTTCGACAATGGGCACGCCGGAGATTTTGAAGCGTTCCATCACGGCCATCGCTTCGCGGATTTTGCGCTCCGGCGTCATCGTCACCGGATCAACGATCATGCCCGATTCCGAACGTTTGACCTTGTCCACCTCGCCGCGCTGGGCTTCGATGGAAAGGTTTTTGTGAATGACGCCGAGGCCGCCCTGCTGGGCGATGGCAATCGCCAGCGGCGCCTCGGTCACGGTATCCATCGCCGAACTCAGCACGGGAATGTTCAGTTTGATATGCCGGGTCAAATGCGTCGAAGTGTCGACCTCGGTCGGTAAGACTTCGGAATAAGCCGGCATCAACAACACATCATCAAAAGTCAGTGCTTCGAGTAAATTTTCAGTCAGCATAAATGCACCACGCTTGCGCTAGGAAGGTTTGAGAAACAAAAACCGCGCAGCCAGAGGGCTGCGCGGTGCGGAATCGTTTCGAGTTTAGGGAACTTGGTCAGGGCGCGCGCATTGGTCAGGCCATTTGCGAACGGGTTTCGGCCTGCGCTGCGCTGCCGGGCTTTTCGCTTTAATCGAAGAAGCCCTGGAAATTGTCCTTGGTGATAACGACATTCTTGACGATCACACTGGTGCGATTGGGCGCGAGTTTTTCGGGATTGACCGTGCGCCCATTGACCTTGATGTTGAGCGCCGGGTAATTCCCCAGGTTCATCAAGACCTTTTCATACGCCGTGACCTCTTTGGTCTCGCCCGCTTTCAGCAACGCCTGTTGCGTATTTAAGCCATCCGGTTTGACGCTGATCCAGCACTCACCGCTGGTCGCCGTCAATTGCACGATCATTCCGCCAGGCGGGGGCGTCAAGGCCGGTGCAGCACCCGGACTCGGCGAGGCCTCGGGCGTTGGTGAAGCACCCGGACTGGGTGACACCTCGGGCGTCGGCGAAGCCGCCGCATCCGGCGTCGCGGTCGGCGTCACCTCTGGCGTCGGCGAGGCGGCGGCAACTTTTTCTTCAGCAGGTTTTTGTTGTCCTTTGAAGTACTGCGCCGCGGCATAGGCCCCGGCACACAGCAGCAAAAACATAATCGCCGACAACAACCAGCTATTGCCGGGCTGCTTCTCTTCAAATTCGCCCGCGCGCAAATAATTGCTGCGCGGCGCTTCCTCGCCGCCCATTTCTTCGAGTTGCCGCTCGTACAGCGCCAGCGCCTGCTCCTCGTCCATGCCGACGTATTTGGCGAATTTGCGCACGAAGGCGCGATTGAAAATCCCTCCCGGCAAAATGTCGTAGGTGTCGCTTTCAATCGCTTGTAAGAAGCGCACGCCGATGTGCGTAGCGTCAGCAATCTGATGCAGATTGATGCCCCGCTCATTGCGTAAACGTTGTAATTCCTGGCCTAATGTTGGCATTTTATTTTATTTTCTCTCAGCACTTTTGTGTGGGTGAGACACCATGCCGCCGGCAACATTGCCGATAACCGCCCAAATTTAAGGGCGCATCTTAAGGGACAACTCCAAAGACTGTCAATTTTGCGAACAGCGTTGAAGCCAGCTTATTGCAGCAGGGCTTCCAACTCCGCCATCGCCGTCACTGGGGCAGCGCAAATGAAATTTCGACAGACATAGGCGGTTGCTTTCCCGCCCACCGGCCCGCGTTGCGCCAGCAGCGGGATTGTTTGCCCAGCCGTGGCGTCCTCCGGCGCCGCCAGCGCCACCACTTTGTTTGGCAGATAGCGCTGGAAAATTGCGGCGATCAATTCCGCCGTCGCCGGGTCTGACCACGAACCCACCAGCGCAATCTCGCGCGCTTCGGCTAGATAAAGATCGTGCGCGCAAAGCATGTGGCCGAAGCCATTCGGCATGCGCTGCACATCGTGCGAGGTCAGTTGCAAAATCTGCTCGGCCAGTTCGCGGTAGCGCGCCTCGCCCGTGAAAAGCGCCAACCGCAACAGCACGTGCGCGGCGATGGAGTTTCCGGCGGGTGTCGCGTTGTCATAAAAATCCTTGGTGCGGCTGATCAACGCTTCGTGGTCGGCGCTGGTGAAATAGAAGCCGCCGTTTTCCGCGTCCCAAAACTGCCCGATCATCGTGTCAGCCAGCGCCCGCGCTTCGACAAACCAGCGCGTGTCAAAGCTCGCTTCATAAAGCGCCAGCAGCCCGTCAATCAGGTAAGCGTAATCTTCCTGATAGGCGTTCAGCTTGCTGATGCCGTCCTTGTGCGTGCGCCACAACCGACCGTCGTGTTTCAAAGTCGTCAGCACAAACTCGGCATTGCGCACAGCGGTTTCCAGATAATCGGCGCGGCTCAGCACCTGGGCGGCTTCGGCGAAGCTGCGCAGCATCAGGCCATTCCAGGCCGTCAGCATCTTTTCGTCGCGGCCCGGTTTGATGCGCTGTTCGCGGGCCTCAAACAAAAGCTGTTTGCCGCGCGTGAGTGCCTCTTGCAAACGCTCCGGCGTGACGTTGAGCAGTTTGGCAATCGTCTCGACCGATTCATCAACGTGCAAGATGTTGTGCCCTTCAAAATTGCCTGCGGCGGAAACATCGAAGTAGCGCTTGAATAGCTTGGCATCTTCTGCGCCCAACAGCGCTTCGACTTCGGGCGGCGTCCAAACGAAGAACTTCCCTTCTTCGCCCTCGCTGTCGGCGTCTTGTGACGAATAGAAACCGCCGCTGGCATCCGTCATTTCGCGCCGCACGTAATCCAGCGTTTCAGTCGCAACCTGCTGATAAAACTCATTGCCGGTGACCAGATAAGCATCCAGATAGATGCGCGCCAGTAGCGCGTTGTCATAGAGCATCTTTTCAAAGTGCGGCACCAGCCATTTTTCGTCCACCGAATAGCGGTGAAAGCCGCCGCCCAGCTGGTCATACATCCCGCCGCGCGCCATCTTGTCGAGCGTCAGTTCGACCGCCGCCAACAACGCCGGGGCGCTTGTCCGTTGAGATTGCCGCAACAAAAACGACAGCGTCATCGAAGGCGGAAATTTCGGCGCGCGTCCAAATCCGCCTTCGACCGGATCGAAGGCCCGCATGATTTGCTGCGCGGCCTGCTCCAGCACGGCGGTTGTCAGTGCGCCGTCCGCCGGTATGACTTCATTGATCCGTTGCAACTCACTCAGCAACCCGCTCGCACTCTGTTCAACCTCAGCGCGGCGGTTTTGAAAGGCATCGGCAATTCCCAGCAACAAGCGCGGGAAGCCAGGCAGGCCGTGCCGATCAACCGGCGGGAAGTAAGTGCCGCCATAAAACGGCACGCAATCCGGCGTCAGAAAGACCGTCAGCGGCCAGCCCCCCCGCTGCCCCATCATCTGCACCGCATTCATATAAATCGTGTCGAGGTCGGGACGCTCTTCGCGGTCAATTTTGATGTTGACGAAATGGTCGTTCATCACTTTGGCGATGGCTTCATTCTCGAACGACTCGTGTTCCATCACGTGACACCAATGACAAGCCGAATACCCAATCGAAACCAGGAGCGGTTTATTTTCGGCTTTCGCTTTGGCTAACGCTTCAGCGCCCCAAGGGTACCAATCCACCGGATTGTGCGCGTGTTGCAGCAAATAGGGACTGGTTTCGTGAATCAGCCGATTGGTATGTCTCGGTGCAGCGCTTAGTTCTGACATGGCTCCTTGTTCCAGCTTGTTCGTTTGCTTGGTTTGGGGAATTGTTGATGAACCGATACTATGCCTTACCTGCCGCCAATGCCCAAATGCAGACCGGCAGCATTTTTCACTCAAGCGAGGTTTATGAAGTTTCGTTGTTTGCTTTTTGATCTGGACGGCACGCTGGTGGATTCGCGCGCGGACATCACCAATTCACTCAATCTGACGTTAGCTGAACTAGGCCGCCCAACCTTGCCCGCAGAAACTGTGCGCCTCTTCATCGGCGAAGGCGTGCGGCTTTTGCTCGAGCGCGCCTTGCGGGCGACGCAATCTGCTGAGGTGCAATCCTCTGAAGTAGAGCATGCGCTGAAAATTTATCAGCGCCATTATCACGCCCACCTGCTCGACCAAACCAAGCTTTACCCCGAAGTCACCGAAACATTGGCAAGTCTCAACGCTTTGCCCAAAGCCATTGTCACCAACAAACCATTTGCGTTTACACAACCCTTGCTCGACGGCCTGGGTATTGCCCAATACTTCCGCGTTGTCTTCGGCGGCGACAGTCTGCCTGAACGCAAACCTTCGCCGCTCATGCTGTTGGAAGCCGCGCGACATTGCGAAGTCGAACCAGCGGAATGCTTGATGATTGGCGATAGTTGGATAGACGTAGAGGCCGGACGAAAGGCTGGGATGAAAACGGCGGGCTATGTCAGCGGCTTTCGCGGCCGCACCGAACTGGAAGCGGCAGGCGCAAATTATTTAATCGAACGCTTCAGCGAAATAACCGCGCTGGTCTTGGGCTAAAAAAAACGCGCGCCCCAAGCGGGTTTGACTGACCAGCGAAAGGATCACCTTTCAGGAGCCATTTGGAGACAGACCAGTCAAATCCGGTTGTGACGCGCCAGTCGTATCACACTGTCACTACACTAGAGGACCCACTACAAGAAACTCACAACTAGAACGCTTCCTTTCGTTTGAAGACTTTGCAAAAGATCGCCCAGCCCAAATAAATCAGCCCGCCGAAGACAGCCAGCTTAACCAGCAAGCCGAAGACACCCAAGAATAGGCCGAACAAAGCCAGCACGAAAAAGATCACTTTGAGCGCGATGCTCAACGCTACGATCACGAGCACAATTGCAATGATGTTTCCGATAACTTCGCCCATAACATTCACTCCCTTTTTGCGGTTGGAAAGGACATTGTGACTTTCAAGCGCGCTCACATCGCTCCCCGTCACAGCGCCTCATACGGCGCACAATTCAGCGATGTTTCGGAAATTTCAGGGCCGCTCTTTCAAGCGTTTGAAATAGTAAACCGGATTGTTCGGCGCGCCGTGCACCGCCACCATCTGCCAGCCTTGCGCACCGAGCTTATCGAAGTTACGTTCCAACCCATAGGCCTCTTGCGCAAAAGAATCATCGGGTTGTTTGCGCATTCGGCTGCTGCCCAATCCCTCAGAAGTGAGATTGACCGAACCACCCGCAACGACCAGATATTCCCATTGCGTTTCGGCAACGGGTTCTTTGCTGGAACTGCTGGAACGCTGTGCGATCACCCCGGCCACCAGGCACAAGACAACCACTGCGGCGCTGAAAATAGCGAGCAAGCTTCTACGTTTCATAGCGACTCCTTTGGCGTTCTAGGTTTGTGAAATGGTGCTGAAAAGCCCATGAACATTCACGCGGCGTGCAATTGTAACATAGCGAAACGGCCTGCTTGACATGGCGTAGGCGGGCCGCTACCATTCGCCTTCGTTTTTTGGCGCGCCCTTCCGGTTATGTCAAAACAACCCGCGAAAAAGCAGGTTTCCAACCTGTCTGAATTGAAAATTAGCGACGAATTTTTCATGGCTTGCGCCTTGGCGGAAGCGCGGCAGGCTTATGCCCTTGCTGAAGTCCCCGTTGGCGCCGTGATCGTGCTTGAAAACCAAATCATCGGACGTGGTTATAACCAACCGATTGGCCGCTGCGATCCGATAGCGCACGCCGAAATTCTGGCCTTGCGCGAGGCGTCTCAACACATCAGCAACTATCGGCTGGTCGAAGCTACGTTGTACGTCACGATTGAACCGTGTGTGATGTGCGCCGGCGCGCTGATCAATGCGCGTGTTAAACGGCTGGTTTACGGCGCCGCCGAAGAGCGCTTTGGCGCGGTGGATTCGCTGTTACAACTTTGCACCCACAGTTCTTTGAATCATCGGATGGGAGTTACTTCAGGCATTCTTGCTGAGGAGTGCCGGGGACTGATGCAAAACTTTTTTAAGCAACGCCGGAGTAACAATCAGTAACTTCCTTTTGTTGCAGGTAGACCGAGGTTTTTTATGCGGAGAGGTGCCGGAGTGGTCGATCGGGGCGGTCTCGAAAACCGTTGTACCTTTACGGGTACCGTGGGTTCGAATCCCACCCTCTCCGCCAGTTATTTCCCAATCTCAGATTTCAAATTTGAGATTGGGCAAGGAGAGGTCGCCTAATGGTATGGCACCGCGTTGGAAGCGCGGCGGGTCGAAAGGCCTGTGCGGGTTCGAGTCCCGCTCTCTCCGCCAGTTGCCAAAACGTAAAGGCGGAAGGGTGAAACATAACTCTCACCCTTCCGCCTTTAGCTTGTCTTATCAGGCTCCGGCCTCCGTGCAATCTTAGCTGTGCGAACCCCGCCAGGACCGGAAGGTAGCAACGGTAGTACAGTTCGGATGTGCCGCGGTAGTCACCGGAGCCTGTCCCATTTCTCAAGCAATTTAGGCGGCCTTGGCTTTTTCGGTTTTAGCCTTTTCAGCCCTGGCTTTGGCCCAACGCGCTTTGGCCGCTTCTTTCAATTTCTTTTTGGTCTCCGCAGAAAAAACCCGTTTCTTTCCGGCTTTGGCCACCGCTTTCTTAGTAACATTCCGGCTCCCTTTGGGACGCCCACGCCGTTTTTCATTGGCCGCCGCCGCCCCAAACAATGAAAGCAACGCGGCTTTCTTATCTTCCAGTTTCCCAATCTGCGCATCAATATCAGCAATGACGCCCTGAATTTTTGCATCAATTTCCGCCACCATATCAGCACTCTGCTTCGTCGCCTTTTTAGGCATATCATTTTCTCCTTAGCAATTTAATTTCTGGTTTGAGCCTTTACCGTAAGTAACCGGCCTGCATTAAAGCTCTTTTCCTAAAGATGGGTTGTCGTTCGTAAAGCACCCGCCGGTAACAACCACCGAACAATCTTAGTTAGACTGCACGCATTGTAGGCATCAGTTCGCAAAAAATCCAAGCCTTCACTCACAATAAAGCAAACTTTTTACGCCGATGTCTCTAAATTATTTATCGTTACACCAAACGTCGAGGCGTCCGCTTGAGCCGCTCAGCGCAACAAGCTATGCTTGCCGGGCTGACAAGTCAGACAGGTAATTACGTCTTTATCCGCCGATTTTTTGTAGGAGTGTCATTTGAGTTATCAGGTCATTGCGCGCAAATATCGCCCACAAACCTTCGCCGATCTTACCGGCCAGGAACATATTTCCCGCACCTTAGGCCACGCCCTAGACAATCAGCGCCTGCATCATGCCTATTTATTTTCCGGTGTGCGCGGCACCGGCAAAACAACCTCGGCACGCATCCTGGCCAAAGGACTCAATTGTCATCAAGGTGTTACCAGCCGGCCTTGCCTGCATTGCCCCTCTTGTTTGGAAATTGCGACGGGGAACTCACTCGATGTGCTCGAGATTGATGCGGCTTCAAACACGGGTGTAGACAATGTACGCGATGTCATCATCAATAACATCGCCCTGGCGCCGGCGCGGGATCGTTATAAGGTTTTCGTCATTGACGAAGTGCACATGCTTTCTAACAGTGCGTTTAATGCCTTGCTAAAAACCTTAGAGGAGCCACCAGCGCATGTTGTCTTCATTATGGCAACGACCGAGTTACATAAGGTGCCAGACACAATCCTTTCGCGTTGCCAGCAATTTGAGTTTCGCCAAATTCCCGCTGAAAAAATCTTTCAACGCCTGCGCAGCATCGCGAATAACGAGCAGGTTAGCATCAATGACGCAGCCTTGCGGGAAATCGCTCGCGCAGGCGCGGGCAGCTTGCGCGATGCACAATCGGCCTTTGATCAAGTTATTGCATTCAGCGGCGCACAAATTACCGAGGAAGATGTTACTACTTCGTTAGGGCTGGTCAGCGTGCGCACGTTAGGTAAATTCGCGGAAGCTATCGCCGCGCAAGATGTGGCGTCCCTGCTCAATTTGATTGAAGAAATTACGGCGCGCGGTTACGACTTACGTAACTTTGCTCGCGAGTTGATGGCTTATTGGCGGCACCTGCTCGTTATTCAAGCTGGTATCACGGATAGCCAAGTGCTTGGCGTCGCGGATGTCGAAGTAGCTCGCTTGCGCGAACTGGCTGGACAATTTTCTGAAGAGGATTTGGTGCGCGGCTTTCATTTTTTGGCTGAAACTGAAAAGCAAATCAAAGATTCGCCACATCCTCGCTTTCAACTGGAGATTGGCTTGGTCAAGCTGGCGCAATCTGCGCGCCTGCATTCTTTGACTGAGTTATTACAACGACTGGAGACCTTAGAAACTAATTTATTGAATACCGGCAGTGGCAAGGCTACGCCCGCACGCCCGGCTTCACGCGCCGAAACACCCGCGCGCAATAACAAAGAATTCACGCCACCGGCAACAACAGCGCCCCGCTCCCTTAGCATCACTCCCGCGCCATTGGCGCCCGCAAGTAAGCCGGTTTCTGCCGCCAGCGCACCGGCCTTTTCGGGAGAGCCGCCTGACTTTCCTGATTTCAATTCCTTCGACGATCTGCCGCCGGACGATTTGAGCGAGTTGGATTTTGCGTCCGCTAAAACTTCCCGCAGCCGCAAACCGGCACCCGCGGCGAAACCTGTCGTGGCCGCTGCGCCAGCAGGTCAAATGGTGGCGGGTAACGAGGTAAGCGCGCTGCTGGCGGAACTGAATCGCATAAGCCGTTCGCCACTATTACCGCTGGCGTTTGAGGAAGCCCAAGTTAGTTATGCGAATGGTAAGCTGGTCTTTGTCTTTGCCAACGAAGATTTCAATGCCAAAAAAATACGGGAGAGCGCGGCGGTCTTTCGTGAACTCGGCGAAAAGCTATTTGGCCAACCGCTCAGCATTGAAGTCAGGATTAGCGGTGAGATTACGCAGATCGTGGACGAAGCTGCCCAGGCGCGCGCCGAACAATTCGCCCAGGCCAAGCAAAATCCGGCTGTCCGCTTGTTACTCGATAAATTCAAAGGGGAAATTCTCAGTGTGCGTCCCGCGCCCGCCGCTGCTACTGGCGGCAATCAGACTTGATTGAACCTTTGGCTGTATTGTTGACGGCTGCGTTCGTGTGTATGATGACCACGTTTGATTTATCGCGCAATCATTTCAATCAGTAAGGAGAATATTTATGAAATTTCCGGGCGGTATGAACATTCAGCAGATGATGAAGCAAGCCCAAAAGATGCAAGAGCAGATGGCCGCTGATATGGACGCGCTACGCGTTGAAGCTAGCGCGGGCGGCGGTATTATCTCCGTGCAAATGAGTGGCAATAAAGAATTGCTCGCGATCAAAATTGATCCCGAAGCAGCCAGCGACGTCGAGATGCTGCAAGACCTGATTGTCGCCGCCGTCAACGAGGCGGGCCGCAAAGTGGACGAGGTTGTCCAATCGAAACTTGGCAATGCCCTGGGCGGCATGCGCATCCCCGGCTTGATGTAAGACATTCGCGGCGATACGGGTTGCGGGGATGACTTACGTTCAATCCGCAATCCGCATTCGCAATCCGCAATCCGCATCCGCCATCCGCAATCACATGCTTGATTACGCAGAACCCGTCACACGGTTGATAGACGAATTCAAACGGCTGCCTGGCATCGGTCAGAAATCGGCGCAACGCCTGGCCTTTCATCTGCTGCGCATTCCGCTGGAAGAGGCCGAACGGCTGACCGAGGCCATTCGTGAGGTCAAAGAAAAGATCGTTTTCTGCACGCTCTGCAACAACCTAACCGACACCGATCCGTGCCGTTATTGCGCCAGTCCCGCGCGCGACCGCTCGATCATTTGCGTGGTCGAAGAGCCGTATAACTTGGTCGCCATCGAAAAGACCCGCGAGTACCACGGCCTCTATCACGTGCTGCACGGCTCGCTCTCGCCCATTCGCGGCATCGGCCCCGAAGAGTTGCGGATCAAAAACCTAATTGAACGTCTGCGCCCGCAAGAAGACGGCTCGTCCGAAGTCAAAGAGATCATCCTCGCCACCAATCCGAACACTGAAGGCGAAGCGACGGCCAATTACCTGGCCCGGCTGCTTAAACCGCTGGGCGCGCGCGTCACCCGCATCGCGATGGGCTTGCCGGTCGGCAGCGACCTTGAATACGCTGATGAAGTGACGATGCACAAAGCCCTGCTCCACCGCCACGAAATTTGAGCTGACCTGTTTTAGCTTTTGCGAGAGATGTTGACTGAAGACGCCGACAACAAGGATTACGTCACCGAGTACCTGAAGCTCAAAACCGCCAACGACCAATTCCGCGAACGCGGCAAACAATGGTTGTGGGAGTTGCTGGAAAAACACTGCGCTGAAATCAACCGGCAACTGGCCTCCCCACCGGATGGCCAGCCCGATGGGCAAATACTGCAAAGTGGCCGTCAACCCTGGCAATTCGAAATTCAAACCGATGCGGGCAAGGCCACAATGGCGGGTGAACGCTTTGGCGTGCGTTATCGCGGGCAAACCTTCATCATCGAAGTCGGCTGGCCGCAACTGCCAGAGCACGGCTTTATTCCCGCGGGCGGGTTGGCGCGCGGCCGCGTGCGATTCAGCCCGAACGTGATGCTGGAGCCACAGACAAAAGCTGAGTTGGTTTTGAAATGCAACGATACGGGCGTTGTGTGGTACGAACTCAAATACAAACAACTCGGCCCGGCTGTCACTGAAGCCTATCTGCGCCAATACCTCGACCTGGTTTTGAAATTTTGACTAAATCCGCTTATGCGCCTTCCTCCATCGCAGCCAAGGTGCCCAAAATGTGATACCCGCCGTCCACATAGATCACCTCGCCGGTAATTCCCCGGCTCAATGAACTCAATAGAAACAACGCCGTATCACCGACTTCTGCTTGTTCAGTGGCTTTGCGCAACGGCGCGACCTCGCGATGGTGCGCCACGCCTTTGGTGATGCCGGGGACGCCGCGCGCCGCCAGCGTGCGAATCGGCCCGGCGGAAATTGCATTGACGCGCACGCCACGCGGCCCCAGGTCATTCGCCAGATAGCGCACGGTACATTCCAAGGCTGCTTTGGCCACGCCCATCACTTTGTAATGCGGCACCACGCGTTCGGCGCCCAAATACGAAAGCGCCATGATCGAGCCGCCGTCTTTCATCAGCGGCAGCGCCGCGCGCGACAAGGCAATCAGCGAATAGGCGCTCACATCCATGGCCGTCAAAAAGCCGCTCCGCGAAGTATTGAGGAACTCGCCCAGCAAATCTTCGCGCGGCGCATAGGCGATTGAATGCACCAGAAAATCCAACTGGCCGAATTCCGCTGCGACATTTTGCAGCAGCGCCGCGATCTGCGCGTCATCGCCCGCGTCACACGGAAAGGCTTTTGCGCCCGGCAGGTCTTTGATCAACCCTGCGACGTTGTCCTTCAACCGTTCGTTCTGGTAATTGAATAGTAACTGTGCGCCCTCGCGCGCGGCGGCTTCGGCAATCGCCCACGCAATGCTGGCCTTGTTTGCCACGCCGACAATCAGGCCCTTTTTGCCTTCGAGTAACATAAGTTGATTTCTCCCGTAGTGGTAAACCTTGAGGTGAATGCTTGTTGAATTGCCGGCACGATAGCACGTTTGCGGGCGTCTTGGCATCTGCGCGGAGGGCGCGGGGTAACTTTGAAATCCTGCCGGCCACGTGCTAGCATCGCCCCGCTTTTGAGACAGCGTTCATTGGCAATATGGAGAGTTGGCAGAATGGCTATTGCACCGGTCTTGAAAACCGGCGTCCGCAAGGGCATGGGGGTTCGAATCCCTCACTCTCCGCCTCTTCCCTTCAAGCTCAGCCGAGTCCTTTCGATCACTTGCAACCCTGCTTCGACGGGATAATTTGCCGGGGTGCGAGACCCACTTCAACAGCTTGGTGGAAAGACTGGAATGGTCAACTGTGCAGCCGTGGTCAAAGTCAGTTTGTGTAGATTGTGACCTTGATTAAATGCGCTGGCGGCAGCCGCCGCATTCCGATTGGCATTGATGGCTGCTCCTAACAAGGCTCCCTCATTCGCTAACCAGAGTTTCAACCAGCCACTGCGGCCCGCCGGGATGATCTGCTCGAAGCGCGGCGCCGTGCGGGGAAAGTTGTTCGACAGGCTGGAAAGGAACTGACAGCCGCTGCCGTTAAAGCCAAAGCTGAAGCCCTTCTCCGCGTCGTCATAGAGCACGCCAGTGAGAGTCGAGAGGGTGCTGGCTCCGATGGCCAGATTTCCACCAAAGCGATTAAGGACGAGCAGCGTGTCGTTGCCGCTGGTGCGGTCGGCAATATTGTCGAGTGCCAAGACACGTGGCGCACGGGCATAACTCACCCCGTCGAAGTTGAGCACAGCCGCTGTCGCATTCGCATCACAAGGCGTTACACTGCCAGCCAGCGCGGAGAAGGCTTCAGCCCCTAGATTGGCTGCGTGGCCTGTGGTCAGTTTCACGTATTCATCACCAATCAAATAATTGAAATTGATCGGACAGCCTGTGCGATCAACCGCGACTGCCACCAGATAACCAGTCGTGCCCGGATCAATATCCGAGGCCAGAAAACTCGCTGTCTGGTTTGGAGTCAGACAGATGTACTTGTCAGCCACTGAACAGCCCGCACCATCCAGGAAGAACATATGCACATTGGCAGATAGCACTTGATGGATGTTCGTCAGATTGATGCGCGTGTTTTGCGCGGTTGCGCTGGTCGCGCTTGAGCTATAAAAATTGTAGACCAGCACACTGCCTGCCGTTTGATCACTGGCTAGCACAGGGGGCGTCAGCCCGGGGCCGACCGGCTGGCAGTTGACCATCGTACACGCTTGCACATTGGTGGGTGGCCCGCCGCTAAAGCTCACTGCTGAATTAACACACAATTGCGCGCCGGATGGCGTGCCGTCAGCCACTTGCGCTTGGTAGTTAATGGTCGCGGTCTGTCCGGCAGCAAGCGTGGCGCTAAAGGTCATGGTCGAAGCGTTGACCACCGTGCAGGTGCCAGCGGTGGCCGTGCAGGTACCGGGCAGTGCCAACAATTGCGCGGGCAATGAAGCAGTGAGGCTCACGCTTTGCGCTACCGCTGCGCCGTTGGTGACGGAGGCGGACACGCCCACGATGCCACCCGGCCCCAAACATTTGACCGGGTCGGTGATGCTGGCGGATAGATTGCCGACGTTGAGCGTCGCCGAGGCTGTGTTGCCCTGCCCCCCATTCGTCGAAGTGATATTGCTGGTCGTGTTGTTCTTGGTGCCGACGGTCGTGCCCGTGACATTGACGCTGATCGTGCACGAACTGTTGGCGGCAATCGTCCCGCCCGCCAAACTAATGGCGCCAGCGCCCGCATTGGCCGTGACGGCGCCACCACAAGCGCCGTTGAGATTAGCCGGGTTGGCAACCACCAAACCCGCTGGCAATGGATCGTTGAAGGCTACGCCAGTCAACGCCACGGTCGCATTCGGATTGGTCAGTGTGAAGCTCAAGCCGGTTGTCCCGTTAAGCAGGATGTTGGAACTGGCAAAGGCTTTCGCAATTGTCGAAGGCGCGACCACCGTTGTCGTCGCGGTGGCCGTGTTGCCCTGTCCACCATTCGTCGAAGTGACATTGCCGGTCGTGTTGTTCTTGATGCCTGCGGTCGTGCCGTTGACGTTGACGCCAAAGGTGCAAGAGCTATTCACTCCCAGCGTTGCCCCTGCCAAGCTGATTGAGCCTGTCCCCGCCGTGGCCGTGATCGTGCCGCCACCGCAAGAGCCAGTTACGCCATTTGGCGTGGCGACGACCAAGCCTGTGGGCAGCGTATCGGTGAAGCCGACGCCCGTGAGCGCCACTGTGTTGGCCGCGGGATTGGTAAGGGTGAAGCTCAGACTTGTCGAACCGCCAAGCGGCAGGCTCGCTACGCCAAAGGCTTTGCTGATCGTGGGCGCAAGGATAATCACATTCGTATCGCTCGCGCTGTTATTGCTTGGCGTTGGATCGGTCGTGCCAATTGGTGGCGTAATCGTGGCCGTGTTGGTAAGGCTGCCGGTTGCCTTGTTGGAAACGGCCGCCGCCACGGTAAAGGTCAAGGAAGCGCCTGCGGGCAGATTAAGGCTGATGCCGCTGCCTTGCAGGTTGGCAACTGTGACGCCGGAACCGGGACAAGCCGCGCCGCCGCTGGCGTTGGTGCAAGTCACATTCGTGACCGTCAAGTTGGTCACTACCGGATCGGTCAACGTTGCGCCCGTCACAGCGGAAGGCCCGGCATTGCTGATGACCAGCGTATAGGTCGCCGCGCTGCCCGGAAGTACGCTGCTCACGCCGTCGGTCTTGGTGATGCTCAAATCTGCGAGCGAACCAATCACGTCGGTATCACTCGCCGTGTTGTTGCCGGGGGTCGGGTCAGTCGTCCCGCTCGGTGCGGCAATCGCTGTAGTGTTCGTGATGTTTCCCGTTGCGCTACTCGCAACAGTCGCCCCCACCGTAAAAGTCATAGAACTGTTGGCAGGCAGGTTCAAGCTGATACCGCTGCCTTGTAGATTGGCTACCGTCACACCGGAAGCCGGACAGACTGCGCCGCCTGTCACTGCGCCACAATTCACACTGGTCACGGTCAGATTCGTGACCGCTGGATCAGTCAACGCCGCGCCCGTCACCGCCGAAGGGCCAGCATTACTGACCACCAGCGTATAGGTCGTCGTGCCACCTGCGTTGATGCTGGTCACGCCATCGGTCTTGGTGATCGAGAGATCGGCGACGGGCGTGATGGTGTCAGTGTCGCTGGCGCTGTTATTGGCTGGCGTCGGATCAGTCGTCCCGACCGGCGCCGTGATGGTGGCGGTGTTGGTCACACTGCCCGTGGCGCTGCCAATCACCGTTGCCGTGACGGTGATTGGCAACGAACTGCCGGATGGCAGATTCACACTGATGCCACTGCCTTGCAGATTCGCGACCATCACACCAGAGGCTGGACAGCTTGCGCCGCCCGTACCGGTTGTGCAGGCCACGTTGGTCACCGTCAGCTTCGCCACCGCCGGATCGGTTAGCAACGCGCCCGTCGCCGTGGATGGCCCGGCATTGCTGATGACCAACGTGTAGGTCGTCGTGCCGCCCGCGTTCACACTCGTGACGCCGTCCGTCTTCGTGATCGAGAGGTCGGCGACAGGAATAATGGTGTCGGTGTCGCTCGTGGTGTTGTTGCCGGGAGTCGGATCAGTTGTGCCGCTGGGAACGGTAATCGTGGCTGTGTTGGTGAGACTGCCAGTCGCACCGCCTGCCACATTCGCCGCCACGGTGAAGGTCAGTGAACTACCGGAAGGCAGATTCACACTGATGCCGCTGCCTTGCAGGGTGGCGACCGCTACGCCGGAACCAGGGCAAGCCGCGCCGCCACTGGCGTTGGTGCAATTCACACTCGTGACCGTTAAGTTAGTCACCGCTGGATCAGTCAACGTCGCACCGGTCACCGCCGAAGGCCCAGCGTTGCTGATGACGAGCGTATACGTCGTCGTCCCGCCCGCATTGACGCTGCTCACGCCATCGCTCTTGGTGATGCTCAAGTCCGCCACGGGGGTAATCGTGTCAGTATCACTCGCCGTATTGTTGCCGGGAGTGGGATCGGTGGTTCCGCTGGGCGGCGTGATGGTGGCCGTGTTGGTCAGGCTGTCGGTCGCGCTGCCCGCGATGGTTGCGGCAACGGTGAAGGTCAGCGTGCCGCCCGACGGCAAATTCACGCTGATGCCACTGCCCTGTAGATTCGCGACCGTCACGCCGGAAGCCGGACAAGTTGCGCCGCCGGTTCCGCCCGTGCAGTTGACGCTCGTCACCGTCAAGCTGGTCACGGCGGGATCAGTCAACAACGCGCTCGTCACAGCGGATGGCCCGCTGTTCTGGATGGTCAGCGTATACGTCGTGGTGCCGCCCGCGTTGACGCTTGTCACGCCGTCAGTCTTCGTCACACTTAAATCGGCGACGGGCGTCACCGTGTCAGTGTCGCTGGCCGTGTTATTGCCCGGCGTCGGATCAATTGTCCCGCTCGGCAGCGTGATGGTGGCCGTGTTGGTGATGCTGCCGGTGGCGCTGCCTGCCACCGCCGCTATCACCGTGAAGGTCAAGGAACTGCCCGCTGGCAGATTCACACCGATGCCGCTGCCTTGCAGATTCGCCACCGTGACACCAGAGGCGGGACAAGTCGCGCCGCCCGTGCCGCCGCTGCAATTCACAACGGTAACGGTCAGGTTGGTGACTGCCGGATCGGTCAGCGCCGCGTCCGTCACCGCCGAGGGGCCTGCATTGCTGATGACCAACGTGTAGGTTGTTGTGCCACCTGCATTGACGCTGGTTACGCCATCGGTCTTGGTGACGCTTAAATCCGCGACGGGCGTCACCGTGTCCGTATCGCTCGCACTGTTGTTGCCTGGCGTCGGATCACTGGTGCCTGCGGGCGCGCTGATCGTGGCCGTGTTGGTGATACTGCCTGTTGCACTACCTGCCACGGTTGCGGTCACCGTAAAGGTCAAGGAGCCACCTGAAGGCAGATTCAAACTAATGCCGCTGCCTTGCAGATTCGCCACCGTGACGCCACCGCCGGGACAAGCCGCGCCGCCGGTTCCGCCTGTGCAACTCACATTCGTTACGCTCAGGTTGGTCACGGCGGGGTCAGTCAGCAACGCGCCCGTCGCTGTGGACGGCCCCGCATTGCTGATGACCAACGTATAGGTCGTCGTGCCGCCCGCATTCACACTCGTAACGCCGTCTGTCTTGGTGATCGAGAGGTCGGCGACAGGAGTAATGGTGTCGGTGTCGCTGGCACTGTTATTCCCCGGCGTCGGATCAACGGTGCCACCGGGCACGGCGATCGTGGCGGTATTGATGATGCTGCCAGTGGCGCTGCCAGACACGGTGGCGGCCACGCTGAAGGTCAAGGAACTATTCGCAGGCAGGTTCACACTGATGCCGCTGCCTTGTAGGTTCGCGACCGTGACGCCAGCACCGGGACAAGCCGCGCCGCCACTGGCGTTGGTGCAAGTCACGTTTGTCACGTTCAAGTTAGCCACTGCCGGATCGGTCAATAAGGCTCCGTTAGTCGCCGATGGCCCGGCGTTGCTAACGACGAGCGTATACGTCGTGGTACCACCCGCGTTGATGCTCGTCACGCCGTCCGTCTTCGTGATGCTCAAGTCTGCAACAGGAGTCACGGCGTCGGTATCGCTCGCGCTGTTATTGCCTGGCGTTGGATCGGTTGTCCCGCCCGGCGCGGTGAGCGTCGCCGTATTGGTAATACTGCCCGTTGCGCCGCTAGAGACGGTCGCCATCACGGTAAAGGTCATAGAACCGCCTGACGGTAAGCTCACACTGATGCCACTGCCTTGCAGGTTGGCGACCGTCACGCCGGAGCCTGGACAACTCGCGCCACCGCTGCCACCACTGCAACTCACCCCCGTCACCGTCAAATTGGCTACGGCGGGATCAGTCAACAAGGCTCCGGCGACTGCCGAAGGCCCGCCGTTGCTGAGCGTGAGCGTGTAAGTGGTGCTGCCACCGGCATTGACGCTACTCACGCCATCCGTCTTGGTGATCGAGAGGTCAGCTACTGGGTTAATCGTATCTGTATCGCTCGCCGTGTTATTACCTGCTGCGGGATCGCTGGTTCCGGCGGGCGGCGCAATGGTCGCGCTGTTGATAATGCTGCCCGTTGCGCCGCCTGCCACGGTCGCCGTCACAGTGAAGGTCAAGGAACCGCCCACGGGAAGATTCACAGCAATGCCGCTGCCTTGCAGGTTCGCCACTGTCACACCACTGCCTGGACAAGCTGCGCCGCCCGTGCCACCGCTACAATTCACGTTGGTCACGGTCAAATTGGCGACGGCGGGATCAGTCAGCAACGCGCCGGTTGTGACTGACGGCCCGGCATTGCTGATGACCAGCGTGTAAGTGGTCGTGCCGCCTGCATTCACACTCGTGACGCCATCCGTCTTCGTGATTGACAGGTCTGCCACGGGATTGACAGTGTCGGTGTCGCTGGCCGTGTTATTGCCTCCACTGGGATCGCTCGTTCCAGCGGGCGGCGTAATCGTAGCCGAGTTGATAATGCTGCCGGTCGCGCTGCCCGCGATGGTCGCGGCGACGGTGAACGTCAGCGTTCCGCCTGACGGCAAGTTCACGCTGATGCCACTGCCCTGCAAGTTAGCCACGGTGACGCCACCGCCGGGGCAAGCCGCGCCGCCGGTTCCGCCTGTGCAACTCACATTCGTTACGCTCAGGTTGGTCACGGCGGGGTCAGTCAACAACGCGCCCGTCGCCGTGGACGGCCCGGCATTGCTGATGACCAGCGTGTAAGTGGTCGTGCCGCCTGCATTCACACTCGTGACGCCATCCGTCTTCGTGATGCTCAAGTCCGCCACTGGCGTCACCGAATTGGTATCGCTCGCGCTGTTGTTGCCGCCGGCAGGGTCGGTGGTTCCACTCGGCGGCGTAATCGTCGCCGTGTTAGTGATGTTGCCAGTCGCACTGCCCGCGATGGTCGCGGCGACGGTGAAGGTCAAGGAACCGCCTACGGGCAAGTCCATACTGATGCCGCTGCCTTGCAGATTCGCCACCGTCACGCCGGAACCAGGACAAGCCGCGCCGCCGCTGGCAGTGGTGCAAGCCACGTTCGTGACGGTCAAGTTGGTCACTGCCGGATCGGTCAGCAAGGCCCCGTTGGCCGCCGATGGCCCGGCGTTGCTGATCACCAAGGTGTAAGTCGTCGTGCCGCCCGCATTGACGCTGGCGACACCGTCCGTCTTGGTGATGGAGAGATCAGCCGCTGACGAAGCGCTGCCGCCGTTGCCCGTCGAATCTGTGTTGTTCGTCGTGTTCGGATCGAATTCGACACCGGTTGCAGTGGCGCTGTTGTCAAACGCGCCAGCCGCGTTGATCGTTGCGGTGACGGTGATCGTCGTGTTCGCGCCTGAGGCCAGCGAAGCGATGGTGCAAGGGAGTGCCGCGCAGCCAGAGCCGCTTACATTCGTAATCGTCAGGTTGGTCGGTGTGTCGGTGACTTGGATGCTCGTCGCGGTGGATGGGCCAGCATTCGCCACGACCAGCGTGTAGCTGACGCTCTGACCAGTGGTGAATGGCCCACTGGTGGTCAATGTCTTGACCAGCGAAACATCGGCAGACGCGGACGCGGTGCCGCCATTGCCTGTGTTGTCAGTGTTGTTTGACGTGTTCGGATCGGACTCTGCGCCGTTTGCGCTGGCGCTGTTGTCGAATGCGCCAGCGGCATTGATCGTCGCTGTCACGGTGATCGTCGTGTTTGCACCCGAAGCCAGCGAGGCGATGGTGCACGGCAGCGCCGCGCAGCCGGAGCCGCTCACGTTTGTGATAGACAGGTTGGTCGGCGTGTCAGTGACCTGGATGCTCGTCGCCGTTGACGGCCCGCCGTTGGCAACGACCAGTGTGTAGCTGATTGACTGGCCGATGTGGTACGGGCCAGCGGTGGTCAACGTCTTGACGATTGAGACATCAGCCGACTGGCTGGCAGTGCCGCCGTTGCCGCTGTTGTCCGTATTGTTCGTGGTGTTCGGGTCGGGCTGCGACGCAGTGGCGGTGGCGCTGTTGTCGAAAGCGCCAGCCGCATTGATCGTTGCCGTCACGTTGATGGTCGTGTTCGCGCCCGAGGCCAGCGAAGCGATGGTGCACGGCAGGGCCGCGCAGCCAGAGCCGCTGACATTCGTAATCGTCAGGTTGGTCGGCGTGTCAGTGACCTGGATGCTTGTTGCAGTGGACGGGCCCGCATTCGCCACGACGAGCGTGTAGCTGATGCTCTGACCAGCGGTGAACGGCCCGCTGGTGGTCAATGTCTTAACCAATGAAACGTCGGCGGAGCTTGACAGCGGGACAGTCCGGCTGGCGCTGTTCGAGTTGACGCCGTCCGCCAAAGCGGTAGCAATGTTCGTCACCTGCGCGTTCGTCACGTCCGTGCCGGTGACGACGTAGGTCGCAGTGCAGGTGAGCGATTCACCCGGATCAAGAAAGTTGTCGAGATCGCCGACAGTGCTCACCGCCGGACAGGTAACGGTCGCCTTGTTGTCCGCAACGCTCACCGGGCCAGCCAACGGCGCGAAACCGCTGTTGGTGACGAGATAGCTATAGTGGAGAACGTCGCCCGCCAGCGTATACGACGACTCGGTCACGGACTTTGCCAGCGTCAAGCCGGTCGTGGCGTAGGTCGCTGAGGAGTTCGGCGAGGTGACCGGATTGCTATTGTATGTCGCGCTCACGTGCGCGGTGTTCGTATGCGAGCCGTTGGCGGCGCTGATCGGGCCAACCACGCAGCGGATGATGTGGTTTTCGTTCGCCGCGACGGCGACAGGCAGCGTGATTCCGCTCCAGCTCGCGTTGCAGGTAGCAACGTTGAGGGTGTTGTCGGTCAGTTGCGGCGCAAGCAGCGGGACGTCGCCCGTGTTCTCAACCGTGAACCGGTAGTAGACGGAGTTGTTGGTAGCGAGATACGTCAGCCACGGGCCGCTGGCACTCGCGCCGACCTCTTTCAGCAGATGAATTGCCGGATTCGGCGGATTGGCGGTGAGCGACGCGCTGGCGGTGTTGCCGTTGATCGTCTGCGCATTGATGACGTGCGAGACGCTGCCGCTGGTGTTGTTGTACGTGCCGGTGGCCGGCACAGTGACATTGACACTCACCGTGCAAGTGCCGCCCGCCGCAACGGTGCCACCGGAAAAAGCGATTGATCCCGCACCAGCCGCTGGCGCAAACGTCGGCGAGCCGCAGCCTGAGGTCGAGGCATTCGGCGTCGCAGCCACCACCATCGCGCCGGGCGAAGTCGGGAACGTATCGCCAAAGGCGACGCCGGAGAGCGCATCGTTCTGATTCGGGTTGGTGATGGTGAAGGTCAGCGTCGAGACGCCGCCCGCGAGAATCGGATTCGGCGCGAAGAGCTTGCTGATGGACGGCGGCAGCACCGCCGTGAGCGAGGCGCTGGCGATGCTTGCCGTGTTCGTGCCGGACTCGGTCGTTGATAGTGTGCCGCTGACGTTTGAGTGACCGCCAGAGGTCGTCGCGGTCACGTTGACGCTGACCGTGCACGAGCCGGACGCGGGGATGGTGCCGCCGCTGAAGCTGAGCGTCGTCGCGCCAGCAGCAGGCGTCCACGTGCCGCCGCTACACGTCGTCGCGGCGGCGGGCGTGGCGGCGACCTGCACGCCCGTCGGCAGCGTATCGCTGAACGCCGCGCCGTGGAGCGCGGCACTGTTGGGGTTGGTCAGAGTGAAGGTCAGCGTCGAGACGCCGTTCAGCGCGATGGGGTTCGGCGCGAACGCCTTCGCGATGGTTGGCTGGGTCACGCTCGTGGTGCAGCCGGTGAAAACCATGTCGTCGTAGAGTAGCGAGGCGCCGCTGCTGTCATTATTCGCGCCAGTCGCGGCGAGGCGGATCAGCGTATTGCCGCTCGTGTTCGTGAGGCCGGTGAGGTCAATCGTGTGTTGGGTGAACGCCAACGCCGGGCTGTTAATTGTCTGAACTGGCGCGCCAAAGCCGCCGCCGTTGTTGACGGTGACGGTGATCTGCGTCGGCCCGTTCGCCGGGCTTGGGTTCGCCACCCAGTAACTCATCTGCACGCCGGTGTAGTTGGTCGTGTCGAGCGTGAACTGGATATATTGACCGGCATTCTTGTAGCCATAGGTTGACCAGGAGGTCGTGTCGGTGTGGCCGTTGTTCGTGATGATGGAAGTACTGCCGGAAATGTTCGCGGCGAGCGTGGCGGTGGCGACATTCGCCGCCTTCACGGTCGGAACGCCACCCGTGAGGTCGGGCGGATTCGCGGTCGTGCCGTTCGGCACCGACCAGTTCGCGAGCGTAACGCCGCACAAGCCCGTACCCGGCGGCGGCGCGCTGCTGACGGTCAGCGTTGCCGTAGCGTTGTGGCCGGTGTCGTTGCTGTCAATGAACAGATTATTCGTGGTGTTGACCAGGCTCCCCGTCGCCGACGGCGCGACATTCACCTTGACGATGCAGTTGCTGTTCGCGGCGAGCGTGCCATTCGAGAAGCTAATGGACGACGCGCCAGCATTCGCGGTAAGCGTCGGCGTGCCGCAACCGGTGGTCGTCGCTCCCGCGGGATTGGCAATGAGAAGGTTGGCCGGGAGGTTATCAACAAAGTTGTAGCCGGAGACGGTGCCGCCGGTGGGATTGCCCAAGGTGATGGTCAGAACGGAGACGCCGTTGATCGCCACCGGATTCGGACTGAACGACTTGCTGATCGTGGCGCTGGCCGGATCAAGCACGTTCGCGATGCGCGCGCCGGTCGAGTAGTCGCCGTTGTAGTGAAAGCTGCTGCCCGAGAAGTCATAGAGCAGCGAACCGAGCGTCTGGCTGGTGCCACCGCCGCTGATGATCTTGATGGTGTAAGTTGTAACGACGAGGTTGCCGCCCGCCTTGAAGTCGCCGCCAACGCAGGAGCGGTAGGTCGGCGCGTTCGGATCGTTCTGCCATTGGCAGGCGTCGGCGTAGAGCTTGTTATTCGGATTAAGTACATACGGCGAGTCATCGGCAGAGTAGCTCGTCGAGACGCCAAGAATCTGGAAGATGGTGTTCGGAAAATTGATGAACTCCTCGAACTGGTTGTAGCCCTGCGTCGCGGTGCCGCCGATGAGTTGGATAGTGTATGTATTGCCGACGATGAGGTTCATCGCGCCGCCAGCGGGAACCGAGGTAAGGCTGCCGATGTTTGGCCCGACCTTGACGTCGGTGATCGAGTTGCGGTTTTGCGATATGAGGTGTTCGACATAGACCTCGCGTGGCGTCGGCGTACTCACCGTCCCAATGATGTCTGCCGTGGCAGTGATGTGATAGCGGCGCGTGGTGTCGTAGGCGGCCGCGTTCCGCGTCACCTCGACCTCGTAATAGAAGTCGTAGCACGCTCCGGGCGCCAGGCTCGGCACCGGGCTGGCATTGAAATTCATGAGCGAGCCGGGCCGCAGATTGACCAGGGCATTGGCCGAGTCCCAAACGAACGCTGAGGTGACGTTTGTCGCCGGAGCGTCGCCGGTGTTGCAGACGCGCGCGCCAATCGGGAAGTCGTTTGGCCCAACGTTGACGTTGTTGCTGTCCAGGCCAACGACATTCCAGGCAATCGGGGTGATCGACAGGCTGGCGGCAGCTTGCGCAGACCTGAGGGCAAAGTTCAAAGCCACGGCGCCTAATAACAGGCTGAAAACAACGACAGTAATGTATACAAACCGTTTCATAAGGGGGGAATGATCCTATTTTTGACCTGGAATACAGCAAAGAAGCCAAGGCTAGTGCCAGTCTCCACTTGAGACACACCTCATCGTCTGACTCAGGAAGCGGCTTCAGGTGTGTACGAAATTGGAGAGCATCAGCGAGCGATCATAATGTAGCGCCAGTGATCGCATCCGCTCAGTGAGGCTCGGTTGAGTGACAAACAAACTAGCCGACTGCGCCATGAATGGGACGGTTAATTGGATTACCGCAGCCTAATGAGATGGGCATTCGCGTGAAAATAAGGGTACCCATCTTCGGCGGCGTAGTCTAAGGAGAGGACAGATAACTGTCAAACGTATTCTTTCGTCAGGCATTTCCGAAGAATCACTCCTAATAACATGAATAGGTGATGCGGCGCATCAGCTTTTGCCGAAGTGGGCCACCAGTGTTTTCAATCGCCGCTGTTGGGTCTGATAGGCACGCAGGCCGGCGACTTTGACGTCACCCTGATATTTCGGCTGGGTAAGTTTGCGCTCCTCGTAAAGCTTGGCGAGGTCCCGGAAGAGCCTCTTGTCAGCGGTGATGATTTCTTCGCCGTGATCATCGAAATCGCGCAGGAGTTTCTTGAGCAGTTCTTTGGCTGCGGTTCGATTCTATGCCTTGCGCTGTAGGATGCGGTTCTTGCCTTTCTCGTCTACATAGCTGATGCGTGCCCACCAGCCGGGCCGATCCTTCCGCTGAATTACACAACCGGTTCTTTGCCGCGGCATCGTTGTTTTTCTCCTGGGTACGATTCCGGGTGCGGCGCGGGCGGCGATAAGCCCGCCACAGTCGCTCTGCGTTCCGCCGATGCCCCGACTAAACCTTCACCGTAAATAAAGCGGCAAAGGCTGCGTGCGGATTCTGACTACGCGTTTGTTGGCGCGCTTCAAGCCACTGCCGCACCGTCTTTGACGAGAGCTTGGTTAGCGTTTCTGTTGATTGGCCGTCCGTTTGCTGGCCTGCCTGCGCTGGCGCAACGCGTTCGGTTTTTTTGACAAGTTTCGCTTTTTTCATTGTTTCATTGGAGCCGTCAGCGCTCCACCTCCTCACGCACAATGTAGCCGAGCCACTGACAAAGCCGTGTCAAACGCATCACTGCCAAGGTGTGATGTTGGTGACAGGCTGCGCCCGCCGCGTTGCCGGCCCGCGTCAGAGGGCGCCGGATTGCCCGCGCGCTGCGCCTTTTCAATCCACCGTTGCCGCATTGACCTCTGCCATGAGGCCCGCCAGTAGCAAATTCGCCGCCAGCAATTCCGCTCCGTGGCGCTGCATCAGGCGCAACAACGCCCTGCCCTCATCGCTCACCCACGCCACTTCCGCCAGATCGAGGCGGATGGATTGCCCTCCCTCCATCCGCAACACCTGTTGCCAGCAACGCTGCAATTCGTGCACCCACGCGCCGGTCAGCTTGCCTTCGAGCTTCAAGGTCGTCACGCCGCCATCATTGTGATTCGTGATCTTCAACATAACGTTTCAGCCCAACTGCCCCACCGCCAAATTCGACCGTGGCCTTTTTTGCGCGGCCTTCGCCAGTGCGATACCAACCCAGGCTTGCGCCACGCTGATGACGCCCAAAGCGGCAAGCCCCACCACGCGCGCCGGCAGCATTCCGGTTGAAACCAGCGCCCCCCCAACTAGCGCAATTCCCACCGCAATCACATGCAGGCACGCATTCCACGGCGAGATGACGCCCGCCTTGCCCAGCGCCAGCGCCAGCCAGCCACCGCCGAGAAAGAAACACGCGATCAGCGGCGCAAGTAGCCGCAACCCCGGCCCCTGCATAAACGCCATGACGCGCACCAAAGTCGCGCTGTCCAGGCCCGGCGCCGTCATGGCGTAGGCCAGCAGATGCAGAACCGCATCGGCTGCCGACCCCATGGCTCCGATGAGCAACAGCCCCGCCCCCCAGCGCACCGCTGGAATGTTGCCTAGCCGTGCGTCAGAGACGACGCCAAGCAGGGCGGGAACGTAAAGCACCGCCGACAGAAGCTGCACCACCACGGAGCAGGCGACCAACGAGCGCTGCGCCGCGACCAGCTTGAAGATCTGCTCCGCATCCGTCACACCCACCCCAGGCATCAACAGCCACGCGAACCAGAAGAGCGCCGCCGCCGCGACCAGTGAAATTCCCATCGTGCGCATATTCATCTTTCACTCCTATTGCTATGAGCCAGCCTTATTTCGTTGGATTTGCTGGTGGCCGTCACACGCAGCGCCTCGCCGGTGATGAGCAGCGCACTGCGTTCGTGCGTGAAATAGGCCAGCAGCCATTCCCGCACGACCTGCAAACGATGGCGCGGATCAAGCAGCATCACGACGTGCACAAGCAGCCACAGCAGCCAGGCCACGTTGCCCGAAAAGCGCCAGCCGCCGATTTGGGCAATCGCACGGTTGCGGCCAATCGTCGCCATGCTCCCTTTGTCTACGTACCTGAAGGTCGTCCGCGGCGCGCCGCGCATATCACTGAGAATATTTCCGACCGCGCATTCGGCCTGTTGCATGGCGGCGGGCGCGACACCCGGCACGACGCCGCGCTCGTCTTCAAAGAACGCCATGTCCCCGATCGCGAAAATATTTGGGTGCTTGACGATGGACAGGTCTGGCCGCACGCGCACCTTGCCGGCGCGATCCAGTTCCGCGCCCAGCGCTTTGCCCAAGGGCGAAGCGGCCACGCCCGTTCCCCACAGGGCCACATCGCACTTGATCCATTCGTCGCCGACCTTGATGCGCCCGGCTTCAACCTCCGTCACCAGACTGTGCGGAAAGACCTCGACGCCCAGTTCGCGCAAATGCCGCTCGGCGGCTTGCGAAAGCTCTGCGGCAAACGTCGCCAGAACGTGCGGCTTGTGTTCAAAGAGCAGGACGCGCGTCTGGCGGGTATCAATGAGTTTGAAATCATCGGCAAGCACGGTTTGCGCAACACCCGCAATCGCGCCCGCGAGTTCGACGCCGGTGGGGCCGCCCCCGATGACGGCGAAGACCACCGGTTCAGGCGCACCGGTCACGACGGCCTTGCGCTCGGCCAGTTCAAAGGCCAGCAAGACGCGGCGGCGGATTTCGACCGCGTCCTCGATGGTCTTCAGCCCCGGCGCGGCATGCTCCCATTCATCGCGTCCGAAGTAGGAGTGCCGCGCCCCCGCCGCCACGATCAAATAATCGTAGTCAACCTGTGCGCCGTCATTCAGCTTGACCGTCTGTTGATGATGGTCAAAGCCGACAACTTCGCCCAGCACGACCTTGATGTTTTTGTAACGGCGCAAAATATGGCGAATCGGCATGGCGATTTCGCCCGGCGACAACACCGCCGTCGCGACTTGATAAAGCAACGGCTGAAAGGTGTGGTGATTTTTGCGGTCAATCAGCGTGACCTCAACAGCCTGGTTGCCGAGCAAGCGCGCCGCGCGCAAGCCGCCGAAGCCACCGCCGATGATGACGACTTTTGGTTTGGTTCGTTTTTGATTCATGCAATCTTCTCCTACTCCAATTGAAAACTTATTTTTCCGGACAGCGGCGCGCGGCTCCGTTGAGCGGTCGCTCCGTCGCGACGATGGCGCGCTTGTGAAGGCCGCGCCCAATCTCGCCGCCTTCGTCTTCCGCCCACACTTCAAACACATAGACTTTCCCTTCCTGCCGCACAAAGCGCGCCCTCGTTTGCACGGTTGCGCCGAGCGGTGTCGCGGCGGAATGCGCCACGTCCACCGTCACGCCGACAGAGAGTTCGCCGGCGGCCAGCAGTGGCCGCAACACACGCGCCGCCGCCACTTCCATCAACGCAATCATGCGCGCCGTGGCGAAAACGGCGGGGAAAGCGTCAGGCAACCCAACCGCAATGGCGCTGACCAGATCAGCTTCTGCGACGCGCCAGATGACACTGGCTTCCGCGCCGACTTCGAGTAGTGCTCTTTCCATAGGTTTATCTCCTTACTTGATTGAAACAGGTAAAACTAGAGCGGGTTGCAGTTGCGTTTACGGGACGCCGGGGCGGTACCGCGCGCGTGAGCAAGCGGAGACTATGCCGCTGCACTAATCCGTCCTACGTGACGCGCCGCTTGCTCACGCGCGCGGTACCGTCCCATACACCGTAGTGAAAACCGATCTAAGTTGTGTTAGCCGCGCAGCCCCGCGTTTCCCAGCTTGCGGCTGGGTTGTTGGTTTGCTGAAGCAACGCGGCAAAGCGCGGCCCCAGGTGCGGATCGTTGCGCAAGCCGTCAAACGCTGGCTCAACGGCCAGCCAGACCAGCCACGCTTCGCGCTCGGTACAAGCGCGCTCCAAACATTCAAGCGTTTTTTCGTTGTTGCCCAGCAGGCAATGAATCAGCGCCACCAAATAAAACGAGATGTAGCGTTCAGTGGCGATGCCCATGAGCTTGTCCAATATCGCTGCGGCTTCCTCGCGCAGGCCGGCAGCGGCCAGCGCCTGCCCATACAGCAGCAACACGAGCGGGCCTTCGTTGGAAAGCTCGACCCAGCGTTTGGCCTCGCTTAAAGCCTCTTCGCGCGCGCCCATCAAACGCAGCGTCCAACTCAACCCGTAATGCGCCATCGGATAAAGCGGATGCGCGGCGATGACGCGGCGGTATTGCGCCACGCTCTCGTCAAAGCGGCGCGCGAAATACAAACACCAGCCCAGGTTGTGACCGTTGTAGGGCGTCAGCGGGTCGAGTTCGAGACCACGCCGGGCGTGCGCCAAGCCTTCTTCAAAACGGCCTTCCATCGTGAGTTGCAGCGAATAGCAGATGTGCGCGTGCGCGTTGTGCGGATTCAACTCGATGGCGCGGCGGCACGCCTCTTCACCGCGCGCCCAATCGTAATCGCCGACCAAGACGGCAAACCCAAGTGCGGCGTAGCCTTCTGAAAGCTCGCGGTCGAGTTCAATCGCTTTGGCAGCGGCGGCGCTGGCGGCGCGATAACACTCATGGGGCGGCAGCACGCCATACACGCCCAGCCAGTTGTAATAGTCGGCAATCCCGGCATAAGGCAGCGCATATTGCGGGTCGAGCGCAATCGCCTGGTGATAGGCCACCAGCGCTTTGGCGAAACCTTCCTCGGTGAAGGTGTTCCAGTGATAGCGTCCGCGCAGATAAGCCTCGAACGCCGCCGGGTCGTTGGTGCCGCGCTTGTTCAATTGACGACGCTCTTCGCCCGTCAAACGCGGCACGAGCACTTTGGCGACTTGCGCGGTGACGGCGTCTTCGAGACTGAGCACGTCGGTGAAGCGTTCGTCGAATTGTTGCGCCCAGGCGCTCGCGCCCTGCCGCACATCGAGCAATTGCAATGACACGCGCATGCGGTCGCCCGTGCGCTTGATACGCCCGTCGAGCACGAAATCAACCTTGAGTTCGCGCCCGGCGGCCAGCGGGTCAGCGGTATCGTCGCCATAGCGCAAGACGGAACTGGTCGGACGCACGGCCAAGCTGCGCACATTGCTCAAGCGTGTGATCAGGGCATCGGCAAAGCCCACGCTCAGATATTTCTCGCCCGTGTCTTCCTGCACCGGGAAGGCCAGCAACTTGAGCGGCAGAATGGCAATGCTCGTCGTCCCGCTGGCTTGCTCGCGCGGCGCGGGCAACGGCCTCGTCGCTCTGGGGTCGGGGATGTAAACCGGCGCGGAAATCGGGCGGCCATCCAGATGCCGCGCGATGTCTTCGCGCAATTCGGCGGCGGATTGATAGCGCTGGCGCGGGTCTTTTCTGAGCGCCTTGAGCACAATCCGGTCAAGGTTGCCCGCCAATTCGCGCTGCAACGTTTCGAGATCAGCGCCGCGCGCGTGATAAATCGCGTCGAGCGTCAGCGCGCCCGGCAGCGTTAGATGATCGGCGCGCGTGAGGCTGGCGCTCGGCAGTTCCGGCTCTTCTTCGCAAACGACGCGCGCAATCTCGTGCATCGCGCGGCTGCGCAAGCGCAACGGACGCTGGCCGGTCAGCAGTTCGTAAAGCACCGTGCCCAGACTGTAAACATCACTGGTCGGTTTGGCGCGTTCGCCGCGCACCTGTTCGGGGCTGGCGTATTCGGGCGTCATCATACGCAGCGCCGTCCCGGTGACATCAATCGTGTCGGCGGCCAATTCTGGTTGCAGCAGTTTGGCAATACCGAAATCGAGCAGCCGGGGCGCGCCGTCCGCCGTGACGAGAATGTTCGACGGTTTGATGTCCCGATGGACGACCAGATTTTGATGCGCGAACTGCACCGCCTCGCAGATGAGTTGGAACAAGCGCAGCCGCTCCGCGATGACCAGTTGGCACACGTCTCAATGCCGGTAAAGCGGCTGCCCTTCGATGTGTTCCATCACGAAGTAAGGCAGCCCGTCCGCAGTCGTGCCGCCGTCGAGCAAGCGCGCGATGTGCGGATGATCAAGCGAGGCCAGAATCTGCCGCTCGCGGCGAAAGCGGCGCAGGATAAAATCCGAATCCATCCCACGTTTGATGAGTTTGACCGCCACCTGTTTGCGAAACTCATTGTCGGCACGCGCACCCAGATAAACCGCGCCCATACCGCCGCGCCCGATTTCGCGCACCAGCCGGTATGCGCCCACGCGCCGCCCGATCAAGGGATCATCGGTCAAAAGCTCTGTCTCAACGGATTCACCGGCTTGCGTATGCCGCAGCAGCAGCGTGTCCACGGCGGTGCGCAAGGGATCATCCTCCGCGCCGAGCAGCACGAGATCGGTCTCGCGCTGATCGGCGGGAAGATCGCTTTCTCCCTGACAAATGTTTTCGCTTGGTTGCCAACGTCCAGTTGCCGTCACTGCTTTGCTCCTTGTCTGTCTGTGATTGAAAAGCCGCTTAGCTTTCCGTGTGCGCGACTCCCAGCAGGTCACTGCCCGACGGCGCAAAGCCGTCCGCTGCCGGATGCTCCGTTGCCTGCTCCGGCGTCTCCCACTTCACGAGTTTGAGGTCGAGCACGAAGATGGCGTAAAGCACCGGCACCAGCAGCAAGGTCACGAACGTCGCGACGCTCAAGCCGCCGATTTGCGCGTAACACATCGGCTCCCACAGCGGGCCGCCGTGCGAAGCCAGCGGGAACAGCGCGATCACCGTTGCGCCGACCGTAATCAAGACCGGACGCAAGCGCATGATCCCCGCATCCAGCAAGGCTTCGCGCAGCGGCGCGCCGTGTTCGTGCGCCTCTTCGATAAAATCAAACAGCACGATGACGTGGCTGACGATGACGCCCACCAGACTCACGCAACCGAGGAAAGCCATAAAGCCAAACGGTGAACCCATCACCCACAATGCCGCCAGCGCACCCACCATTCCGAACGGAATCGCCGCGAAGACGATCAACGGTTTGACCGTGTGTTTGAATTGAAAGACCAACGCCAGGAAGATCGCCACGATGGAAATCATCAGCACGACCGTCAGGTCTTTGAAGCCTTTGATTTGGTCTTCCTGTTCGCCGCCGATTTCCATCTGGTAACCGGGCGGCGGTTTGGCCCCGAAGGCAGCCAGATTTTCTTTCACCGCCTTCATCACTTCCGACGGCAGGTGTCCGTCTTTGGGGAAGCAGGAAACCGTGATGGTGCGGAACTGATTGCGCCGCCGCAGTTTTTCGGTCTGCATCCCGTGCGCGATGGAGGAAACCTGCCCCAACGGCACCCGCGTCGTCCCTTGCGCCGCATAAACGTAAAGGTTGTTGAGGTCGGCCAGTTGCGCGCGCTCTTCCATACGCAACCGCGCCACAACCGGAATCTGCTTGTCGCCTTCGCGCAAGGTCGTCACCTTTTGACCGGTGATCGCCGTGGACGAGGCCGCCGCCACGTCATAGTTGGTGACGCCCGCCAAGTTCGCGCGGTCGGCATCGGTTTGCAGCTTGACCGTGAAACTCTCGTCGCCCCAGTCATCGCGCACGCGCGTGGCGAACGGCGTGGCCCGCAACAGCGCTTTGACCTGTTCGGCCTGTGCGCGCAAAGTTGCGATGTCTTCACCCGACAAGCGAATCTGCACCGGCAAGCCGACAGCCTTGCCCGATTCGAGTTGGCGCACATCCACACGCGCGCCCGCGACTTCGGCGTTGAGCGCTTTTTGCAACGGCGCGATCAGGTGTCCGGTGTCGTGTTTGTCTTTGACCTGGATGATAATCTGCGCGTAATTGAGTTGTTGCAGTTCCGGCGCGACGGAGAACCAGAAACGCGGGCCGCCGCCGCCGATAAAGGTCGTCAGCGATTTCAGCACGTCGCCTTCTTTGTGCTCTTCGCCGTATTCTTTGGTCACGCGGCGGATCACTTCTTCGGCACGATGCGCGGCCTCGTTCGTCGCGGTCAGCGGCGCGTCTTCGGGCAGCCAGACATCCACGTAAGACAGATAGGACAGGTCTTTCGGGAAGAACGACTGTTTGAGCTGGCTGCCAAAAAAGCCGCCGAGCACCAGAAACGCGAGCGCCCCGGCCAGGAACTTCCAGCGATGATTGATGGCCGCATTGCCGACGCGGTAGTAAAACGCCGCGAAGCCCTTGGTGCGGCGTTCGGCCAAACTCGGCTCCGCTTTCGGGCGCAGCAGGTAATAGCCCAGCAACGGAATGAAGGTCATCGAGACCAACCGCGAAGCCACCAGCGAGCAGGTCAGCACGACCGGCAGCGAATAAATGAATTCGCTGGTCGCGCCGCTCATCAACAGGAAGGGCAGATAGGCGACGATGTTCGTCACCGTGGCGTACATAATCGCCGAGGCCAGCTTCGTCGGCCCCAACCACGCCGAAATCACGGACGGTTGCCCATCAGCCAAGCCGCGTTTGATGGCATCGCCCGCCACGACCGGATCATCCACCAGCAAGCCCAGCGCGATGATGAGCGAAGCCACCGAGACCTGCTGCAAATCAATGCCCAGCGCGTGCATCAGCCCGAAGGTCATCAGCAGCGTGATCGGCATCGAGAGCGCCATCAACGCCGCCGAACGCCATTCCCAAAAACCAATCAACGAAACGATGACGACCAGGATGATCGCTTCGTAAAGGCTGTTCATGAACAAATCCAGATTCTCGCGCACCTGCAACGGTTGGTCGGACGTGCGCGCCATCACCAAATCGGCGGGCAGGCGTTTTTTCAAATCGGCGAGTGTCGCGTCTACACCCGCACCGAACTTGTCAATCTGTTCGCCCGAACGCATCTGCGCCGCCAGCGTGATCGCGCGCGTGCGCTGCCACTCACCCTTCGCATCGCGCCAGTTGTAGTAGTTCAAAAACGTCGGCGGGCTGTTGTACCCGCGCACCACATCCGCCAGATCGCGCAGGTACACCGGCGCGCCATTGGCTGACGTGCCCACGGCCACGTCGCCGATTTCCTTTTCGCTTTTGAATTCGCCGGTCGGATCAATCGAGAGGTTCTTGCCTTCGACTTCGAGCTGGCCGCCCGGCAAAGTGATGTTGCGCGCGTTCAGGATGTCGGGCAGTTTGCCGTTCTGTATGCCATAGGCCGCCAGCCGTTCCTGCGAGTAATAAAGAAAGACGCGCTCATCCAACAGCCCTGTGCGCGAGACTTTGGACACCGTGGGCAGTGTCTTCAGGCTCTTTTCGATCAAGTCGGTGAATTGATCGAGTTCGCGGTAGCTGTATTTGTCGCCCGCCACCGCCGCCAATTTAGTGCGCGTCTCTTGCGGATTGCGAATCACCGCCATCGGCCAGGCGTCAGGGTGGAATTCGGCAGCTTGCAAGCGCTCGTGCATAAAACGCGCGGAAGCTTGACGCAACGCGGCATCATCCACGCTGACCGCGCCATCCACGCCGATGAACCCGGCGCCTTCGAGCGGGCGCGCGTCGCTCAGCACGTGCTGCTCTTTCAGGTATTCGACAAACAGATCGCGATGCTTGCGCACCAGTTGCACGCTGTCGCTCGCGTCCCCGCTCGCGGCTTGCGGCAAACAAACGATCAGCGCGGCACGTTCGCCCGCGACTGAAGCTTGCGCGCGGGCTTGTTCCAGCGCCGGTTGAATTGCCTGCGCGCGCAAATCAATTTCGAGGTCGCTGGCTTTCGGGCTGGCGACGGTGAGCATCAACGCCGCTGTGTCGCCGAAATCCTTGATGAAGTTGATCGGCCCCGCGCCATCGGGCAAATCACGGATGCCGTCCAGTTTGAGTTTGATGTCGTCGAGTTCCTTGCCCGTCTCTTTCAGGTTTTCATCCAGATCGAGATAGACCACCGACAAGCCGGTGCGCGAGATGGATTCGATCTTCGTGACCTTGGCGTTGGTGGCAATTTGCGTCTCGAGTTTTTTGGTGACGAGTTGTTCGACCTTTTCCGCGCTCGCCCCGCGCCAGGGCGTCAGGGCGACCGCCGTGCGCACCTGCACTTCGGGGTCTTTGCGCCGCGGCATTTGCAGGTAGCCATACACGCCCCACAAACAGGTGGCGATGAGCAGCACCCAGGCGACGTGGCGTGTCTCGACAAAGAAGCGCGACGTGTTATGCGTTTTGTTGATGATGTCTGCGTCGTTGCGATGTTGTGACATTTGGTTTCTCCTGGGAGGAGATGCTGGATGCTAGATGCTGAATGCGGGGAAAGACCCGAAACGTTAGGCTCTGTTCCTAGCATCTAGCATCCAGCATCTAGCATCTGGCATCTTTGGGTTACGGAATGATTTGCACTGCTTGCCCGTCGAGCGTGAGTGTTGCGCCGGTCGTAATGACGCGCTCGCCCGCGCGCACGCCGTCGAGCACGACCATCGTGTTGCCGAGCGCTTCGCCCAGCTTGACGGTGCGTGTGCGCGCGATGGCTTGGCCGCCTTTGTCTTCCACCACGAACACGGCGTATTGGCCGGCCTGCTCGGCCTGACTAGATTGCCCTTTGGCGCGCACGATGGCGGTGACGGGCACGACGGTGACTGGTTCGGCGGGCGCGGCGGCGACTTCGAGCGCCGCGATCATGCCGGATTTGAGCAGGCGGCGCGGATTGGGAATCGTGACTTCGATTTCAAAGACGCGGCTCTTGGGATCGGCGGCGGGGGCGATGCGCGTGATCTGGCCTGACAGTTCTGTGCCCGGCAACGACTCGGTCGTGACGGTCAGCGCCGCGCCCAATTGCAGCTTCGCCACAGCCAGGTCGGGCACGCCGAAAACAGCCTTGACCGAATTCAAATCGGCGACGGTGAACCCCGTTTTGCCGGCGGAAACGAGCGTGCCGATTTCCACTTCTTTTTTCAGCACGACGGCATTGAGTGGCGCGCGCAACGCGGTGTCTTGCAGCGGAATCGTCGCTTCGCTGATGACGGCCTGCGAGCCTTTGACCTTGGCGCGCAGCACGTCAATTTGCGCGCGGGCCGATTCGGCGCGGGCTTCCAGCATCACGACTTGCGAACGCGCGGCGTTGCGTTTGGCTTCGCTGCTCTCGAACTGCGTCTTGGCCGCGTCATAATCGGCCTTGGTCATGCTCTGACTGGCAAAGAGGTTTTGCGCACGCTCGAAATCCAGGCGCGTTTTCCCGAAGGCGGCTTCGGCTTCGGCCAGTTGCGCACGGCTTGAAGCAACCGCCGCCTGGGCATCGGCGAATTGCGACTGTCCGCCGTCCAGCCCCGATTTGGCTTCGGCGGATTGCGCTTCGGCCTGCTTTACCTTGACTGCGTAATCGCTTTGCCGCACGCGCGCCAGCACTGTCCCGGCAGCCACGACATCGCCTTCCTGCACCGCGCGTAACTTGCCATCCACGCCGCGCACTTGCAGCAACCCTTCGACATAGCCGCCGACCTTGAAGGCCAAGTCCACTTGCGAATGCGGCATGATGACTGCCGAATAACGCACGCCTTTGTTGACGGTGTGCTGTTCGACCGCTTTGACTTTGACGGAGACCGCCGCCGGTTCCGCCGTCGCCGTCTTTTCGTGGCAGCCGGTGAGCGTAAGAGCGCCGGGTAAAAGACAGGCGGCAAAAATCAATGCGCGAGAATGCCGCTGCAACTTGCCGATCACTTTGCCGCCCGTCGCGCCGCTCACTTGCGGTTGTTCGTTTACTGCTTGTCCATGGTTGTTTTCTTTCATTTGATTCTCCCTCCTAACTTCGTCTGCGTTTTTGCCGTTTGCAGTTGCTGGTTTATTGATCGCCGCCGAGGGCTTTCTCGAAATCGGCGCGCGCCGTCCAGCAAGCCAACAACGCTTGTTGATATTGGTGATTGGCATCGGCCAGCGTGGTCTGCGCTTGCAGCACGTCTTTGAGCAGCGCCGCTTGCGCGTTGTAGCGGTTCGCCGCGACGCGCACTTGTTCGCGCGCCGATTCCTGGGTCAGTTGCCCGATGGTCAGCAATTGGCGCGTCTGTTGCAGCTTGCGGAACTTGCTGTTGACCTCGCTCAGCACCGAGCTTTCGGCACTCTGCAAATTGAGTTCGGCTTGCGTCAGGCTGCGATCCTTTTCGGCCAGTTCGCGCTTTTTGCGGCCCCAGTCAAACGGCTCCCAACTCAAGCTCACGCCCGCCGTGGTGATCTGGCGCGGCACGAAATTGCCGCTCTGCGGCGAGATGTAATTGAAGCTCAAACTGACTTCCGGCAGATATTCCGACTTCTTGATGCGCCGGTCGTAGTTGGCCTGTTTGAGCTTGAGCCGCGCCTCTTGCATTTCGGGCCGCTGGTTGAGTGCCTGTTGATGCGCCGCGTCCAAATCCATTTCGGTGTGCGTGAAGACCGGAGCCGGACTGACCGAAAACGCGGTGTGAATGTCGCGGCCCAGCAATTGATTGAGTTGTTCCTTTTGCGCCGCCAGCGTGTCGTTGAGTTCCAGCGCGTCGTATTCGGCTTTCGCCAACCGGGTTTTGACTTCCAGGCTTTCGCCCTTGAGCGCGACCTGTTGCACAACGTATTCGCCGGTCACGCGGTCGAGTTCGCGATACAGCTTGAGCGTCTCTTCATTGGTGCGCAGCGCGCTCTGGGTTTGCAGGATGGCGTAATAAGTCTGCTTGACGTTGTTGACGATGGTTTGCTGCTGCGCCCGCACTTCCTGTTTGGCTAACTCGCGTCCGACGCCCAGTTGTTTCAGATTCAGCCCGATGCGATAAAGCTGCGAGAGCGGCTGATTGACCTGCCCGGCCAGCACCGTGTTCAGCTTGCGCGGCGTGCTGATGATGGTCTCGGTCGAAGGGATCGGCCCCAGCCCCGGATAATCGCCGAACACGCCCCGGTCAAATTTGAAATCGAGCGTCGAGAGCAATTGCGAACTGGACGCCGTGAATTTGAATTGCGGCAGCCGTTGCGTGCGCGCCGCCGCCACACGGTCACTGGCCTTGTCCACTTCGAGCGCGGCGGTTTTGACCTGCCGGTTATCCAACAGCGCCAGCGCGATGGCGTGTTCCAGCGTTAATTGCTCGCCCTTTGCCAGCGCGACGTCGGTGGGTTGTTGCCCTTGGACAGCGCGTGAACTGCCCAGCAAGAGCAGCAGTGCGAATAAGAATGTGATTCGAGTTTGCATCGTTTTCCTCCGGGTTGCAGCGCCACAGGATTGACACTCTGTAAAGCCAGCCGTTTCTTTTGCCTGTGGCGCGAACCGCTTGCCTCCTTCTCTGAACGGCGGCTTCAACTGCTTGCGTTGTGCGACGCCACTAAGTAGTGCAACGGCTTTGCCAGAATGCCGAGCAGCGAGTGCAAACTCTTTAAGCTGCTGATCTGAAAAGGATTTTCTTGACGTGCGAGGCAGCAAGCCGAGGCAAATGACGACGAGTGCCGAAGCGTTTGCCGACGAAATATCGTCAAGTGCCGAAATATCGGAATCAGGGTTGGTGAGGAATGGCGGGTCAGTCACCGCGCACTGTTTACGGCGGCTCGCCCACTCGAACAACGGCAACTGAATCCCGCTTCCTGATGCCTGACAACTGGTCTCTTAACAGTTGTCAGGGTTCAGGATTCAGTTCGGGCGCGTCGTGAGTATGCGCTTGTGAAGGTTTGCGGCAGGTGCTTTCAAGGTGAGGGCATTGATTGAAGGTTCAGAGTTCACGCTTTAGCGTGTCGCTGTCGAATTAGAGCGGTTTGCAGTTGCGTTTACGGGAGTCAGTTGACGCTGGGACAGTACCGCGCGCGGGAGCAAGCGGCGCGTCAAGCTTGCCCCCTTGGCTGAATTGCCAAAGCTCCGCTTGCTCACGCGCGCGGTACTGTCCCGCTACGTGGTTTTCCCATACATCGAAGTGAAAACCGATCTAACACGCTAAAGCGTGAACTCTGAACCACGGTCTTTGCGAAACAGAAAAAGGCCGAGGATGCGCTCGTCAATTTTGCCCCTGCAATCAGGGTTGAAATGACGGCCAGCCTCGGCCAATTGGTTTAAGTTGAAATGTTGTGGTTTGTTCCGTCCGCGTTACCGGCGCAACCGTCCGCCGCCACGCAGCCCTCCTCCTCCGCCAAAGCCGCCACCGGAACCAAGGCGTGGCCCGACTACACCGGAATTCCCGTTGAGGCCGCCCGCCGTGCGGAAGCTGTCCCAACGTTGCTGCCCAGTGGCCCGCGCCGCCTGGTGGTCTTGAATGCGCTGGGCATCGGCGGGCTTGTTCACCCCCGACCAGCCGTTGTCGGTGTGTTGCTGCAAACCGTCGGACTTGTTGTAGCGATAGACTTCGCCATCGTGCCCGGCGTAAACATTGTTCTTC
Organism: Acidobacteriota bacterium; assembly: GCA_016196035.1. Classification (NCBI taxonomy): domain Bacteria; kingdom Pseudomonadati; phylum Acidobacteriota; species Acidobacteriota bacterium. The sequence continues at coordinate 135,734 of JACPYM010000064.1, forward strand.
CCGACGGCCACGCCCGTATCCGTCCGTGTGTTATAGGCGAAGCCGCGTCCGGCTGCCGACACTTGCCCCGTCGAGGCGTCGTAAGTCGCGCCTGCCGCGCCGCCACTGACGACACCCGTGCGCGGGTTGTAGCCCGCCCCGCGCGCGCCAGCCGCAGCGTTGCCCGTGTAAGCATTGCTCACCGCACCCGCTTGCCCGACTGCGCTGCGGCCCGTGTAGGGGTTATAGGCCACGCCGCCTGCGCCCGAAACGGTCGTGCCGGTGTAGACATTCGTGTTCGTGAACCCGCGCCCGTTATAGCGCGTGCCGGTTGCCGTGTTCACGCCGGAGAAAGCACCGCCGTGCCCGACATTGCCGGTGTAAGGATTGGCCCACGCCGCGCGCGTTCCGGCATACGCCACATTGCCCCAATGCCCATAGACATTCGCCGCCACCACGCCGCCCCACGCCGCCGGATAGTAAGCAGCGGCAGTCCACGCTCCCGGATAGTAGTAAGAACTCCAGCCGTAGCCGATGCCGAAGGCCACGCCCCAACCCGCGTATGTATTCCAGGTGAAGCCCGCGCCATAGCCGTAGGTACAGCCCCAGCCGTAATAGTAGCTGCCGACATACGGCGCATAGCGCCAGCCCGTGCCGTACACGACGACGTTGTTAGAAGACACGACCGTGCCGTAATAGCCCGGCGTATAACCAACATAGACCGTCTCCGCCGTCGCGCCGTAGACCTTAACGTAGGTCACATTGTGCACCGGCGAACTGGGCGGAATCGTGTAAATCACCGTCGGCACCGAAGCCGCGACAGTCCACGGCCCCGTCGCCGCACTCGCCACAAACCAGACACCATTCAGCACTGCGTAGTAGCTGTCGGCGCTGACCGCAATCACCGGCGTCGCCGTATTCACGGCATATTGCAGCGTCGTGCTTTCGATGGGCCTGAACTGCGGCTGGCCGTCGTAACTCACCGTGAGACTGGCCGCATTGCGCGAGATGGTCGCGGTTTGCGGCACCTCGTTGGCGATCAGGGCTTCCAGCGCTTGCGGTGTGCCCGGCACTGAAGCCAGCACGCTGGCCTTTTCATGACTCGGCGAAATCCGGGCGAAGTCGGCGGGCAAGCGTTCGCCAGGCACGTATTCCCACGGCCCGTTCATGGACTTGCCGCGAAACCAGCGGCCCGCAATCAGCATATAGCGATCCTGCGCGACGGTTTCCAGAAAGATGTCGTTTTCGGTGTTCGTCACATACACAAGCTGCGTCCCGGCGATGGGCGCGAGTTGCGGCTCGCCTTGCGTTTGCAGCAACTCCGCCGGTTTCAGACTGACATAAATCACCGGCAAGGCATTGCGTTGCATGGCTTCGCTCAACGTGGGCCGCTGGTCGCCTGCGCCATCCAGCAAATCCACCTGCGCTGTTTGCGCCGCCACGGCCAACGCCTTTTTCAAATCGGACGGCGTACTCGCCGCCACGCTCCACGGGCCAGTCACGCTGTCCGCTTCCAGCCAGCCATCCAGCAGATGCAGATAGCATTTGCCTTTGTCGGCGTCGCGCACGATCAGCACGCGCGTATTGATGATGCGTTGCAGATGCGTGTCTTTGACCGGACGCCAGACCGGTTCGCCATCAACCAACACCAGAATTGCCTTGCTCGTACTGAATAGGATTTGCGGCGGTTGGTTGTTGAGCTGATAGCCTGCGCTCGCCGTCCGGGCCTGCGTGATGGACATCTCAGCCAACAAGCGATCAAGCGCGATCACTTCGTCGGTCTTCAGCGCCCGCGCTTGCAGGATGCCGTGGTAATGGGTGGCGCTTTCGGTGTTCGCGGGGAAACTGACTTTGGTGATGTTGAAATCAGTCAGCGTCACCAGCCGGTTGACCTTGTCTACCTCCGTGCGCGCGGTGAACCAGACCACGCCATAGGCCGGTTGTTTGCTCTGGCCGCTGGTGACGGCCACGGCGGCGCGCGCGGCAAATTTGTTGTCTTGCCATTTTTCGATCTGCGGTTGATAGACGGCAAAGGAGGTCGCGCCGTTGGTGAACGTGCGCGGCCAGCCTTTGTCGGTAAAGGCGTTTGTCTTCGCGTTTGGCTGGGCAGCGGGTTGCGCACAGGCCGACAAACAGGCCGCCATCAGCCAGCAAAGCGCGCCTAAGAGCGCGTAAAAGCGCGTGGCACTTCGTTTCATAGACCACCTCCGTTCGTTTTGTAATCAAAGTTTTCCGTGAGCAATTGCAACGCCTCTTTCGGATAATCCACGACCGTGCGCGCCATATAGGTCGGCCCCATCGGCAGATCGTCGAATTCGATCACGGCGCGCACCGGATTTCTTTCCAGCACCGTCGCGATTTCGACGCGGCGCTGTTTGCGGGTTCGGGCGTCGAGCCAAATCGTCAGCGTATCACCGGCTTGCAGGACGTTGCCGCCATGCAATTGCACGACGCCCTGATCCAGCCGGGCGGTAATGGTCGCGCTTGCCAGAAAGGCCTGCATCTTGGCGGGCGTGAGGTGGCTATACGCTTCCACCTGCGCGCGCAACGCATTGACCGTCTCGATGAAATCTTCCTTCTTCTTTTCAGCGATGCGCCCGAGGATTGGCCCTTTCGGCATAGCCGGAGGCGCAGAACCACCGATCTGACTCTTTTGCAGATTGCCGAGCGCGTCGTAACGCAGCGCGAACACTTGCGTGCTCTTGCTCTCGCCATTCTTGCGGACTTCGTTGCGCGACTTCCAGGTGTATTGTTTCAGCGCCTGGGCGTTCTGTTGCTGCGCGCGGGCGAACATTTCTTTGAGTTGCCCGGGGTCTTGCGCCTGGGCCACCAGCACGCTGCACAGCAGCAAGCGGATGAGCGACCCCGCGCCAATCCAGGCCCTCAATTTCGCCTTGTTGTTTTTGGTGTTCATCAAAATTCTCCTTCCTTCTCGCGTTGTGTTTGCAAGCGGAGAGAACAGTCTCTCCGCTTGCCTCGTTGTTTTCATTGGTAGTGATAAAAATGCAGGGCCGCATTTGCAGCCGCGTCACGACGAGCCTGAATTTAGTTCGGTTTTCACTACGGTGTACGGGAAACCGCGCAGCGGGGCAGTCCCGCGCGCGTGAGCAAGTGGACGTTGACATTGGGGCAGTAGGGGGCAAGCTTGACGCGCCGCTTGCTCACGCGCGCGGGACTGCCCCAATGTCAACGTCCACTTGCTCACGCGCGCGGTGCTGTCCCAACGTCAACGTCCGCTTGCTCACGCGCGCGGTACTGTCCCAACGTCAAGCTTGACGTCCGCTTGCTCCCGCGCGCGGGACTGTCCCAACGTCAACTGACTCCCGTAAACGCAACTGCAAACCGCTCTAGTCCGGCGTTTTCAATCCCGCAACTAACTTCGATTGCCGTGCTGCGGCAATCACAAGGCGGCCCTACCTCGCCCTTACTGCCTCCTTTTTATTTCTGTGAATAGGGGAAATTCTGGAACATCTTGTTGAGCGCCGTTTGCAGCGCCTTCTCATTCTTTTCCAGCTTGCTGCTGATGGTGCCGCTGGCGGTGCCGCGCCAGACAAATTTCTGGCTGTGCGTATCGCCGATGTCCACCATCAGTTGCCCCACCGGCACCTTGTCCACATTCACCGTGCCCGTGCCCCAGCGCCAGCCGCCCAACGGGCCGCCGCCAAAGGTGTTGATCGAAACCTGTGTGTCGGTGGCCGCGTGATAGACGACGACGCAATCGGGATTGCTCTCGACCTTGCGCAGCCCTTTCAGCGCCAATTGCGCCTCGATGCCCGCCACGATGCGTTGATGAATCATGGGATTGCGCGCCGCCGTGCCGGGCGCCCAGGCGTAGGTTTTGTATTGCGAAAGATTTGTGCCTTTGTCGGCATCCACGCTCACCTTTTGCGCCAGCGCGCTGCTGACACTGAGCAGCAGCAAGCCAAAACCCAGCACGATACGTGTTAATTTCATAGTGATCTCTCCTTTGCGTTGAAGCTTGTTTTGCATGTCCTTTTCCTTGTGTTGGCGCAGTTGCCTGCGCGATGAAGGCAACGTCACAGCGTTGCCCCTTGGTTGCCGCGCGTGGGCCGTGGCTCACGCGCGCGTTTGTTGATCGGTTGATTGTGGTTCTGTGGCGCCGTTGTCGCCTGGTGTCTCTTCCACCCGCTTGCCATAAACGTTTGAAATCGCCAGCACCAGAATGAGGGTGCAAAACCCGGTGAATAGCAGGATGGTTGCGAACATTACGAACTCCATACTCGATCTCCGTTCTCCTTTCTTTGAGCACGATGGCTCTTCACGTTGTTCTGACCAGTCAGGCCGCGTTCGAGAGCGGCTTCTGCCGGATGACTTGCGACGCCGGAGAGAAGGGCAAGCGCTTGGCCAAAGTGCCGAAAATTCCGGCAGTGCGTTCAAGCCGCTGAAGTGAAATAGGTTAGGCTGACAAAGGACGGATGAATCGCGGTTGCTGAGGCTGCGTGCCGAAGCGTTTGCCGACGAAATATCGTCAACTGCCGAAATATCGGAACTGGCGCGCTGCGCTGCGGCGCGTGAGCGGAACTGGCGGCTCAATCCTCTTTATGCGGCTTTATCGTTGGCGGGCAATGCCGAGTTTCTGCATGCGCGAATTCAGAGTGGTACGTTTCATGCCGAGCCGGGCTGCTGCGCCTTGCGGGCCGCTGATGACCCAGGCGCTTTCCTCGAGCGCGCGCAAAATGTGTTGGCGTTCGGCATCTTCAAGTGTAGCGATGGGAGTGGCGTCAACCGGGGGCGGCGCGGCTTTCAAATCCGCGAGCGAGATTTCGAGTTCAGCGCCTGAGGTGAGAATGACGGCGCGTTCGATCATGTTTTCGAGTTCGCGGATGTTGCCGGGCCAGTGATAGCGTTGCAAAGCGGCGACGGCCTCGGCGGGAATCGTCTTGATCTGCTTCTTCATCCGCCCGGCGAATTTGTTGGCAAAGAAGCGCACGAGCAAGGGGATGTCTTCGGGCCGCTCGCGCAACGGCGGAATCGTGATGGGGAACACTTTCAACCGGTAGTAAAGATCGCTGCGGAATCGGTTTTCCGCCGCCATCTGCGCCAGATCGCGGTTGGTCGCCGCAATCAGGCGCACATCCACGCGCTGCGTGCGCGTGTTGCCCAGCCGTTCGAATTCCTGTTCTTGCAAGACACGCAGCAGCTTGGGCTGCAACTCCATCGGAATCTCGCCGACTTCATCCAGAAACATGGTGCCTTTGTGCGCGAGTTCAAAGCGCCCGATGCGTTGCGCGATGGCCCCGGTGAAGGCGCCTTTCTCATGCCCGAACAATTCGCTTTCGAGCAGGCCGGTCGGAATCGCGGCACAGTTGAGTTTGACCAGAGTGCGTTCGCGCCGCTTGCTCAGACTATGGATGGCGCGGGCAAACAACTCCTTACCCGTGCCCGTTTCACCCTGAATCAACACGGTCGAATCGGTGGGCGCGACGGTCTCGACCTGTTTCAGAATGCGTTTGAGCACAGGGCTGACACCGATGATCTCCTCAAAGTTGTAGGCCGTGCTGATTTCTTCTTCGAGATAAAGCTTCTCTTCGGTGAGTCTGTTTTTGAGCGCTTCGATTTCGCGATAGGCCAGCGCGTTATCCACCGCGATGGCAAGTTGCCCGGCGATCTGCGTGAGCAATTCGACATCTTCCTCGGTGAAGGCGTCGGGCTGAAAACTCATGACGTCCAGCGTGCCCAGCGCCCGGTCGCGTGAGATGAGCGGCACATGACAACTGGATTTGAAACCCACGGCGGCGGAGTGTCGCACAATCTCAATCGCTGACGCTTTCGGCGTGTGGTGGCGCAACAACACAGTCTTTCGCGACGTGAATGCCTTCCCTGCCCCCGTCCCCTTCAGCGGGATCAAATCCGTCTTGCCGAACACTTCCAGATTGCGCGTGTAATCGAGCGCCTGCACGCGCAACTGATTGCTCTCAGCCTCATACAACGCCAGCCCGGTAAAATCGTGCGGCAAGACACGGCGCAACGCAGCAGCAATGGCGGTCAGCAACGCTGACAAATCGAGGTTGGAAACGACTGCGTTGTTGATTTCGAGCATCAAGCGCTCACGCTCGAGTTGGCGGCGCATTTCCTGTTCGGTCCGGCGCACGCGCGCAAAATTCAGCGCGTTCTCGACGGCAATCGCGATTTGCCCGGCAATCTGCGTCAGCAATCCCGCATCGGTTTCGGTGAAAGCGCCGTCCTTCATACTGGCAAGGTCGAGTGTTCCGAGCACCCGTCCATGTATCAGGAGCGGAGCGATCAGACCCGCTTTGACACCTTTGGCAAGCAAGCGATGCACGATGGGCGCAGCGAACTTTTTGAGTTCACTGCGATTGACCAACACCGTCCGGCGTTCGGTGAAGGCCAAACCCGCCGGCGTGCCTTCAATTGGCACCAAGCCACCTGTGGTGACCCGGCTGTCGCCGTCCATCTGCGAATCCAAGGCGACAATCCGCAGCTTGTTGCTGGCGGCCTCGAACAAGGTCAGCCGCGCCGCATCGTGCGGAATGGCGCGCCCCAAACACTGCGCAATCGCGGTGAAAAGTTCGCGCAAATCGAGGTGCGCCACGACGCTGTTGTTGACTTCGAGCAACAAGCGCCATTCCTGCTCAAGCGCGCGCGCGTCCTCGAAGTTGTGCGCCGTATCCACCACCACCGCCACCTGATGGGCGACTTGCTGTAAGAATTCGAGGTCGGCCTCGCTGTATTCAGCAACGTTGGCGCGCCCAAATCCCAGCGCGCCCAGCCAGCGCCCCACCACTGCAAGCGGCAAAAAGCAAGACGTCCGCAGCCCTTGCTGGCGTGCCCAGGCAGCGAGTTCCGGCCAGCGCGTTTCCTGTTCCACATCGGCCATGAGCAATGGCTGCCGCAACTGCCCAACCCAATCATGGGAGGCGGCCTCGACGGACAGTTCCAGCACAGGCGTGAGCTGGTCGCGCGGCGTCGCGGCGCACGTTTGCACGCACAACACATTGCGCGCCGGGTCATATAAGATCAGGGCGAGAGCCTCGAACTCGGCCACCGCACCAAGCAATTCGGCCAAGTGCCGGTGCAAGGACGTCAGATCGCGCTGCGCCGCAATGGCTTCCGAAGCGCGCAGCAGTGCGCGATATTGCCGAAGCAACACGGGACTATCCTGAGTTGGCAGGTCGTGATTCATACGCGCGCCATTTTACGCAAGGCCGCCGGGTTTGCGAATCGCCGTCGGTGTACATGGTGACGGCGAGCAGCACCATGCACCACCTGCGCGCACGGCAGGGCAATGGCATTGAATCGAGGTTTAGAGTTCACGCTTCAGCGTGTCCAAGTCGAGTCAACACGCTGAAGCGTGAACTCTAAACCTCGATTCGATGCCATTACTCCGTCAGCGCAGCTTGGCGCAATTGAACAAGGTCAATAGTAATTATTATTCTTGACAGAAGCCGAAGACGCGCCTAGACTGCTTTTCGTGTAAGGAGACAGCAATGGTGAAAGTCAGTTCCAAAGCAATGCGGCGCGCGCTCAAATCCAAGCTCGAGCAGCAGGGCGCCTTGCTCACGCAGCAGCGCACGGCGGTGTATGAGTATTTGCACCGGGCCGTGCACCATCCGTCGGCAGAAGATGTATTTCTGGCGGTCAAGGCGCAATTGCCCAAGCTCAGTTTGGCGACGGTTTATAAAAACCTGGAGGCGTTGGTGGCCTGTGGCGCGGCGTCCAAATTGACCTATGGCGATGCAGCGGCGCGCTATGACATTCGCACCGACCACCATTACCATGCGCGCTGTTTGCAATGCGGGCGCATCACGGATGTCGAACCGGCGGCGCAAGCGGCGTTGGGTGATGACATCAAAGCGCCGCGCGGGTTCCGCGTGGAAGATTATCGCGTCGAACTTTTGGGCCGCTGCCGCCAATGCCAATAACCATTTCCATTTTGAAGGAGGAAACGTATGCCGAAAACTTACCACACCAGTATTGATCTCGATGCCGAAACGCGCGCGCAAATCATTGCGCTGCTCAACCAGCATCTGGCCGACACTTTCGATTTGTACAGCCAGACCAAGCAGGCGCACTGGAATGTCAAAGGCGCGCAGTTCTTTCAACTGCATGAACTCTACGACAAGCTGGCCGCCGAATTGATTGATCACGTGGACACGATTGCCGAGCGCGCCACAGCCTTGGGCGGCACCGCGCTGGGCACCTTGCAGATGGCGGCCAAGGCGACGCGGCTGGGCGATTACCCGGCAGAGGCCGTCGCCGGCCAGGTCAGCTTGCAAACGCTGGTCGAACGCTTTGCCGCGCTGGCAACCACCACGCGCGCGGCGATTGAGGAAGCGGACAAATTGGGCGACGCGAACACGGCGGATCTTTTCACCGGCGTTTCGCGCGCGCTGGATAAGTCGCTCTGGTTCCTGGAAGCGCATCTGCAAGCGTAATCACACGACAAATTTGTCAGGCTTGGGAGCCGTGCGTATACTGCCGCGCATGGTTCCCAAGCTTCTCTTTCTAGCCGCCCTGCTCTTTTCCATTTCGCCCTGGGCTTCGCCGCCGTTGGCGCTGGCATTGGGCATCGGCTTCGGACTCTTCCTCGCTCATCCCTTTCCCAAAGAAGCAAAAACCTACGCCAAAACCTTGCTGCAAGTCAGCGTCGTCGGGCTGGGCTTCGGCATGAATCTGCACGAGGTTGTGCGCGCCGGGCGGTCGGGCTTTCTTTACACCGCCATCGGCATTACGGCGACGATGCTGTTGGGCTTGGCACTGGGACGCATGATGAAAGTCGCCGAAACCAATGCCCTGCTGATTGCAGTGGGCACGGCGATTTGCGGCGGCAGCGCGATTGCGGCGGTCGGCCCCGTCATCAAAGCCAAAGACGAAGAGATGTCCATCTCGCTGGGCACGGTTTTTATTTTGAATTCGGTCGCGTTGCTGATCTTCCCGGCCATTGGCGCGGCGGTGGGCTTGAGCCAAACGCAATTCGGTTTGTGGGCGGCCTTGGCGATTCACGACACGAGTTCGGTCGTTGGCGCGGCGGCGAAATATGGGGCCCAGGCATTGGCGGTGGGTACGACGGTCAAGCTGGCGCGCGCGCTGTGGATCGTGCCGCTGACGCTGGGCATTGCCTTCACGCGCCGCCAGCAAGCCAAGATTCAATGGCCCTGGTTCATCTTGTTTTTCTGTTTGGCAGCAGTGCTGAAAACCTATGTTGCCTTTGGCGCGCCGGTTTATGACTGGTTGGTGCTGGCGGCGAAGGCCGGGTTGCGCGCGACGTTGTTTCTGATCGGCAGCGGCATTTCCATTGCGACGCTGAGGAAAGTCGGCGCGCGGCCTCTGGTGCTGGGCGTCGTGCTGTGGTTGATCGTGGGCGTGCTCTCGCTGGCATTGATACGCGGCGGCGTCATTGGGTGGTAAAACATGGCTCCTATTCCCGGCATACAATTTATCCGCGCGATTCCCGTACCCATCCGTATTGGTCTGTTGCTGATCTTGACTGCGCTCTCTGCGGTCGCCTCGTTCTTTTATGTCAATCGCCCCAAACCGGCGCTGCTGACGGACAAGGACACAATTCTGCTGACCGAATTTGAGAACCGCACGGGCGATGTGCTATTTGATGGTGCATTGCGGCAGGGACTGCTGCTGCAATTGCAACAGTCGCCGTTTCTCGACCTCTTCCCGGACGCGCGCATTCAACAGACCTTGCAGCAGATGAAGCGTGCACCAGAGGAACGCCTGACGCGCGACATTGGGCGCGAGATCGCGCGGCAACACGGCCTAAAAGCCTTCATCACCGGTGTAATTGCCAAACCTGATCGCTATTATTTGCTCACGCTGGAAGCGCTCGACAGTCAGACGGGTGCGCGCCTCGTGCTGGTGGAAACCGACGCCGAAAGCCGGGATGCCGTGCTGCGTGCCCTGACGCAAGCGGCGGCGGAATTGCGCAGCAGGCTGGGCGAAAAACTCATTACGGTCCGCCGCTACACCTCACCGCTAGAAGTCATGACCGGTTCGGTTGAGGCGCTCAAAGCATACACGCTGGCAAACGCAGCGCACTTGCGCGGCCAATATCTTGAAGCCATCCCGCTTTACCAGCGCGTGCTGACACTCGATCCCAATTCCACTATCGCCTACAGCGGGCTGGCGGCGGTGTACGGCGCGTCGCAGCAACCCGCGCTGGCAATTGAGGCGACAACCAAAGCGTATGACTTACGCGAGCGCGTGGGCGAGTTGGAGAATTTCCGCCTGACGTTTCTGTATCACTCGCTGGTGACGGGCAAGCTGGAAAAATGCATTGAGGTATTGAAACAGCAACAGCGCGTTTATCCGCGTGATTTGAGCGTTTATGAAAACCTCGCCAGCACGTATCGCCAACTCGGCCAGTTCGAGTTGGCGGACGCCACTGCGGCGGAAGCGTTGCGGCACAAGCCAAATCCGGCGGCGGCGCCTTGAAAGCGTGAAAGACAGATGAAGAAAGCAGATGCGGGTTTGCCGGTGCTGAGCGCGGCCAAAAAGAATTTCGAGTGGGTAAGTTCGGACGAACAGCTAGGCCTTCAATGCGTGCGCCGCAACAGCTTCCAAATCTGCGGTCGCCCATCTGTTCGATCCAGTCCTTCGTAACGGGCGGACAACTCAGCGCGATTCAGCAAATGGCCTTGCAGCCAAACTTCGGCAGAGAGAAAGGCGCCGCGTTTTAGCTCACCCGCCAGATCGCGGCGATTGACCAGCACTTCCAGGCTGAATTGTTCGAGGGCGATTTGCACCCAAATGAGATCGCTGGTCGTTTGGGGGTTTTTCAATTCGCGCCACGAAGTGATGGGGCCGCGCACGACATAATCATTCTCGGCAACCTGCCGGCGCGGATAGCGTTGACTGAGCGGCGCAAAGACGGGCTTTTGGCTGCGTTTGTTCAAACGCGCGCGATAGGCCAGGCCGGAAACCGTCGCGGTCAACGCGCCATCCCGGAATTCGCGCGGGTTGATTTCGGTCAGGTTTTGCAATTCGAAAACCAAATCGGTTTGCGTGCCGGCAATTTTGCCGCGCATCACGGCTTCGCCTTCCAGCTCGAATTCGATGATTTCCCAGGGATAGAGTTTGAAGAGTTGGCGGCCTCGAAAGGCCGGGCGGCAATCGGCATAAAACAAACCATCGTGCGACTCGTGCAAGACCGTCCAGACTTCCAGCCCTTCGCCCAGGCGCCAGCAACAGCCGTGCAGCACGACCTGTTCGCGCCGCGCCTGTGAGAGCGCGCCGCGTTGCTGCGCCTCTTCGGCCAACGCTTGATAAGAAGCGGCGTCGTTGACTTTGAATCCGATGGCGTCGAAGGGCTCACCCATAATGCTGGTTTAGGAATGTCTCTCTTTCTTGTTGATCGGGCGATTCAGTGTGAGCGGATTGGGCGGGGCGTATTGGCGCACGCCGCGAATGTTGCGCGCCGGGCCGTGCGCGGGCTTCTTGCCGCTGCGCACCATCTCGGCGAACAAGTCCACGTCATAATCGCATTCGCGCGACATCTCTTCGCGGATGGCGTGCAACTCTTCTAAGAAGCGGGGACGTTGGTACATAAAGCAGTTGGCAGTTGGCAGTTGGCAGTTGGCAGTAGTTAGCGGCTGAAATAACAACCTACTGACTACTGACTACTGTCTACTGTCTACTTTTCAATCACAACTCGCTGACTAAAAACTCCGGCGTGATGATGCCGGGAACGAAAAAGCCAGCCGAGGTGTTAAAGAGGCGGATGCGCGCCTGTTGGTGAACGCTCGCCATAAAGCCGAAATTCCAGGTCACCAGATAGTCAATCTTATGAAACGAAGCCAGCGCCACGTGCAACGCATCGCCTAGATATTTGCGGCGAAAGATGCCGCGCGCGATGTAACCGTCCGCCAGTATGGCAGCCTCTTCGGTAACTTCCAACTGCGGCAGGCCGCGAATCAATTTCAAGTAACTGCGCCGGTATGGCTCGCGCGCGCGCTCCAATTCGCGCTCGACCAGCGGCGAAACAAAGGCGCGGTAATTTTTCAATTCGTGATCCCACCAGCGCATCGTCAAATCACGTCGGAACGATTCGCCCTTGTCCAAATAGGCGCCGATCACTGACGTTTCGAGATAGATACTGGAAGCCATATAAGTCAGTAGTCAGTAGTCAGTAGTCAGTAGTTGGTTGGTTGCGCAGTCTTCATTAGCCACTGACTACTGACTACTTCCCTTCACTGTTTTCCGTCCGCCACCGAAATCGCTTTGGACTGGGGCGTCAGTTTCATGGAGTAACGGCGCAGGTCAATTCTGACCAGAAAATGCGACAGATAATCGCCGCCCAAAATGCCGTGCTGCTCAAAACCGGAGGTTTCATTCACCGCGCCTAGGTCGAGAATCAAGGCGCGGGAGTTGCTCTTGCGCAGCCCGCTGACCGTCAGGGCGGATAAACCCAGCGCCTCGGCGCCCTCTTCGATGCCTGCTGCGCCGATGACACGATAGGTTTCACCGGCGATCTTCAGATCTTCGAGTTGATGCCGGGCGACGGTGGCTTTTGAAATCACCGTGGTGGTCGCGCCGGTATCAATGATGAAATTGAGCGGACGGTCCAAGCGCGGCAGGATGGTTTCGGCGCTGGCCAGCCCGCCGCTGGTGCTGCGGATCGGGACTTCAGTGCCGATGATGGCGGCGATGACGTCGCCACCCGGCACAGGGTTCGCGAGCGGCGGGGCCGGACTGGTTGGCGTGGCAGGCTGCCCGCTTGTTTCAGTCTGCGCGAGTTGTTCTTGCGGAAAATGCCGATCCAGCGTCAATTCGCGTTTCTGGTAATCAATCGTGATCAGGTAATTCGCCAGCATCGAAAGGCCGATATAACCATCGGCGCGCTCAGACGCCGGGGCGTCATCGGCGTGGTGCACGGTGCGAATGTAAACCGGAATGGCTTCGATGCGCACTTCGCCAAGCTGCATGGAATCAAGCAAGCCATACACAATCGGGAAGGTGCCGCTGCCGCCGACAGCGCGCGCCTTGCCGCCCCGCGCCACCGGTTTGATGCCGAGCCGGGCCGCCGCCTCATCCGAAATCACCGAGAGGCTCGCGCCCGTATCCACCACGAAACGCAACGGCCCTTTGCCATTGACCATAACGTTGACGAAGGGGCGATAGCGCACCAAATCGAATTTGACCGAGGAAGCTTCCTTGCCAGCGGCGCGATGGATTTTGGTGCTGCCCAGGTAGCGGTAAAACGCGATCAGGCCGCGAATGCGTTCGCGGCGTTCAATGTCGCTTTTGGGCGAAACTTCGAGATAGCGCTGATAGGCGTCGGCGGCTTCGCTGTATTGCTCCAACCGTGAACAGGCGCGCGCCAGCGAGACGTAATAATCCGGCTCGTTCGGCTCAAGCGAAATCGCCTTGCGCAAGCCGTCGTAGGCGTTGCGCGCGCGGTTCTCGAAATACTCGATCTCGGCCAAACCGGCGTATGCCAGGGCTTCGCGTTCGTTGAGTTTGAGCGCCGTGAAGAGGGCTTCGACCGAGGTGCGAAATTCACCTGAGCGCAAGAGCGCCGTGCCAATCAACGAATGCGCGCGCGCGTTAACCGGCTCCACCGCCAGGACAGCCGTGGCGAGGTCGTAAGACTCTTGCAGTTTGGATTGTTTGAGCAGGACAAAACTCAGGCCGAGCCGCGCGGCTTTATCTTTGTCATCAAGGGCCAGCAACTCACGGTACGTCTTTTCGGCAAGGTCGAGATTGCCTTTGCGGACTTCGTCCTCGGCACGTTTGAAGGTCTTGTTGCGATTTTGCGCCCAGGCCGACGGTACAACCAGCAGCAAGGCCAACGCCAACAGCGAAAGCCGGAGAGCAGTTTTCATAAAACACCTCTTGTTGATGGGCTGAGGGAGGAGAGCTGATTTATGTGCAGCGCTCTTCCCTTATTTCAATATCTCACCGGTTTTGTGCGACCAGAGCAGGAGATCAAGTTCGTCAAAATCAATGTTCAAGTCCGCCGCGAATTCTCGCATGCTTTCTTCCAGCGCGAGATAGTTTTTTTTGTTCGTCGGCGGCTTGGGTTCAGCAATCACGCCACAGGCGTGCAAGGTATTCAGAATGTGTTTGTCCAAGATCGCGTAGCCCCGATACCCGATGTTGCGCAGGTAATGACTCGCCTCTTTGTAGCCAATGCCTTTGACGCCCGGCGTGCGCGCAAAATAGTCACGGCGCGCTTCGGCATCATCACCAAAGGTGGCGAGTTTGGCGCGCAAACACAGCCCGCAATCGTTTTGCAAATAACGGCGCGTCGTCACGACGTAGCCGGAACGCGCGCGCGGAAAACGATGCGCGCCCACCAGCACCGCTTCGAGCTTGCCTTGACTGCCCTTCAGCAAATGCCGCCGCACGCGCTCTACCGCCTTCAAACCCATCCGGGCACTCGCGCCCGCCGTGAAGATGCAATACGCCAACTCTTCAAACAAACGCGCGTCATCGCCGCTGCGTTGGATCTCGGCGAACTCGTTCAAGCGGGCGCGAATGGCGGCGCGTTTGGTCGCATAACTCTGCTGCAATTCCTCAATCAGCGCTTGATTCTTCATGCGGGTGGTGCGTGCGGGTGAACGTCTACAGGTGCGGCGCATTGTAGAGAGGCGTTTACAACAGTGTCAAACAGCAACTCGGTCAGCACTGGACTGGCGCGGAGTACGCTCTGGCAAATTACTTATCCCCGCTCAACAGCACCACATCATTCACCGTCGTGCCGCGCTCGTAGACCAGCGACTTGCCATCGGGCGACCAGGCGAAGCGGAAGATCACATCTTCTTTGAAATCGGTCAGCGCGTGCGGCGCGCTGCCGTCCAGGGGTTGCAGCCACAGATTGCCGCCGCCGTTGTTCATGACGCCATACGTCAAGGCGCGGCTGTCGGGCGTCCATTGCAACAGCTTCCAGAGCGGCGCAGGCATGTGCGGGAAAAACTTCGCTACCGCGCGGCCTTCGCGCAAGCGGTCAACGGGGAGCACGGCGACTTGCTGGCGTTTGGTTTGCGGGTCGAGCAAATAACAGGCGAGCCATTTGCCATCGGGCGAAAAGAGCGGATTCGTGGCCGCGTCGTCAAACAGCCGCTCCGGTGTGCCACCAGCGATGGCGACCTTCCACAGTACTGTCTGTTCGCCTTCCTCCATTGTGTAAACCACCCATTGACCATCGGGCGTAAGCGCGGGATCCGATTCGCCCGGCCCGTCCGTGATTTGTTGGGCGCGGCTGCCATCCGCCTCCATGCGCCAGAGGTGCGGGCGGCCTTCACGATAGGCGACATAAACGATGGTTTGGCCGACGGCGCTGGCCGTGGGCAAAATTTCGACGCGGCTGTCGCGCGTGAGTTGTTGCGGCGGTGTGCCATCGGCGCGGCGCGCCCAAATGTCCGTATTGCCCCCGCCATTGGCGGCATAAACAATGCGGTCGCCGGGCGGCCAGATCAGGCCGAAGGCCTCGCTGTAAAAATCGCCCAACCCCTTTGTGAGCGCGCGGGCCTCGTCGGGCGCGCCGAGGGGCATCACCCAGAGCCGCGAAATGCGGGTGGATTGAATCGTCGCCAACGCGCGCGCATCCGCTGAAAGACTGACGCCCAAATAACGATTCAGGTCGTTGATGAGCAAGTGCGCCGCGCCGGGCGGCCAAGCAAAGAGCCAGATTTCATCGCTGTAGGCATTGGAGTCTTCGTGCCAGGCGTTGGCGACGACGCCGCTGTTGCCAGGCAGCCAGGCAAGCTGCCCAATCCAGGGCCAGGGGCGCGCGGCCAGCAGTTGCGTCGTGCCGTCGGCCACGCGCACGGCGAGCAGTTTGCGATTCGGCCCGGCGACGCGGCGCTGCGCCGTGACACAGGCAATCCATTCGCCATCGGGCGACCAGGCCGGGCCTTCGATGGTCAGATATTCCGGCGCATTGAAAATCATCAAGGGCCGCGCCTGTGTGCCGTCGCTGTTGGCAAGCAGCAGCGCGCTGGTGTGCCGCGCCGGATCGTTGCGCACGAAACAGATTTGTTTGCCAGCGGGTGAAAAACTGACCGGGCTGTCTATATCTTCAACCAGCAGACGCGGCGTCCCGCCCAGCGTTGGAATCTGATAGAGCTTGCCGATGAGGCTGCCCTTTTCAAAGGTCACGAAATAAAGCTGCGTGCCGTCGGGCGCAAAGGTCACGCCGCGATACGTGACTTCAGCGGCAGGCTGTATCTGCACGCTGTTGGCAGCGTTGGTTTGTTTGAACCACAAGCCGCGTTGCGCGCCCTCGCGTTGTACATACGCCAAATACTTTCCATCGGGCGAGAGCGCCAAATGCGTCACGGAACTGTTGGTCGTGAGTTTGGTGGGCCGCATCTTTTGGAACGCTGCGGCAAAGCGCGCGCTCGGCGCGGGGCGCGTGTACCACCAATACGCGGCATAGCTGAGCAAGCCCAACGCCAGCAAGCCCAACGGCAACGCGCGGGAGCGGGGCCGCTGTTTTGCCAACACAACCGTCTCGCGGGGCGCGGCCACCGGCTCAACACGTGCTGTCGGTTCGGCGTCCTGCCAATCCAGCCAGTCCGTCTCCGCTCCGTTGCTACTATTCAATACGGGCGGTTCAGTGCGCGACTCGGTGTCGGTTTCTTCGACAAAAATTCCTGTTCCCGCTGTTTGCGGGATGGGCCATTCAGCGCGCACTTCGCGCACGGGCGCGACAAAACGGTAGCCACGCTTGGGGACGGTTTCGATCAAGGATTGGCCGTTGGCGTCAGCGCCGAGCGCCTTGCGCAATTGCGAAATGTAATGAGTGAGATTGCCCTCTTCGACAAAACTATCCGGCCAGAGGGTGCGGATGAGTTCGTCTTTTTCCAGCAGCCGACCGTGGTTTTCGACCAGCAGCAAGAGCGCGTCAAACAGCTTGGGCGAGAGAGGTACGACCGCTCCACGATGGGTCAGCCGTTGCTCGGCGACTTCCAGACGGAACGCTCCGAATTCGTATAAGTGATTGAATTGTCTGCGCATGACGGTGCTATAGATTTTTTCCAGCTTTTTTTCAGGATTTCTTCGGGACTTCTTCAGCCCGAATTCCTAGAGTGCCCAGCGCAGCATATCAATCCATTGCTTTAGAGATGGTCGAAGGTCAAATCAAATCAGGTTGCGGCGCATTCTAGTCGCAACCGCCATCACGGAGCAATGCGAAAGCTGCGGGGCCTTGCTGGGCATCACGGTGCGCCTGCGACCGCGCAGGCGCACCCATCACCTTTCACGAAACTGGCCTTTCGGATCGCAGGACGGATAAAACCGCGGAAGGTCAGCCCTGGGAGTGGAAACCAACTCTTCCGCTCCCATTTTATTTCCAGGACTTACGCGAAGATTAGCCACAGAGGCACAGAGACACGGAGGAAGACGGAGAACGGTGCCAACACGGTGAAAAAGCTCTGTGTCTCCGTGCCTCTGTGGCTAAATTGTTCGTGTCTTGCGTAAGTCCTGTTTCTACTCCCTGAAAGTGAGGAATGCATGAAACTCTTGATCCACACCCTGTGGCCGACGATGCTGCTGACAAGCCTGCTGGCTATGTTGCTGGCCGTATCTAGCCTGGCGCAATCAACTCCCAGCGTGTCCAGCGCAATGGTCGCCAGCGCCGACGAGTTCTATCAAAAACAGGACTGGGCCAACGCTGTCAAAGCCTATCAAACCGTCACCGCCGAATATCCCAACAACGGCCAAGCCTGGTACCGGCTGGGCATCGCGCATCATGCGCTGGGCCAATATCAGCAAGCCGTCGAGGCCATGCTCAAGGCCGAAGCCATCGGCCACAATCCGGTGGTGATGTTTAACCTGGCCTGCGCCTACGCCCGGCTCAACAACAAAGACAAGGCGTTTGAATGGCTGAGCCAAGCCATGCAACGCGGCTTCCGGCAAGCGCAGACGTTGGAGAACGATGATGACCTGGCGAGCTTGCGGGCCGATGCGCGCTACAAACCGCTGGTCGAGAGCGTGCGCGCCAACGCCGAACCCTGCACCAAAATTCCCGAAGCGCGCCAATTCGATTTCTGGCTGGGCGAATGGGATGTCAAAAACACCGCCGGGCAGATGGCTGGGCAAAGCAGCATTCAATTGATCCTGGGCAAATGCGTCATCCTGGAACACTGGACGGGCACGGGCGGCGTCAGCGGCAAGAGCTTCAACGTCTTCGACACCACCGACCACAAATGGCATCAGACTTGGGTGGACGATCAGGGCACGTTTACCGAATACAAAAACGGTGAGTACAAGGATGGCAAGCTGGTCTATGTGGCCGAGCAAATGCAGAAGGGACAGAAAACCTTGCAGCGCATGACCTTCTTCAATCTGGACGCGAATCGCGTGCGGCAATTCGGCGAAACCTCCAATGACGGCGGGCAGACGTGGCAGGTCAGCTACGATTTAATTTACCACCGCAAAAACCCGGCCAAAGGCGGGCAGTGAGCGAGGCCACCCCATGACGCTAAAAAACAAATTCGCACTCAGGTTGCTCGTACTTGGCGGTCTACTCATAGCCACGACGCACGACAGCCAGGCCCTGCGACTTTATCAATTGAACGAAGGAGAAAGCAGCGTCCTCAGCGTGAATGCGCTGGCGTGGCTCGCCGGAGCCTGGGAGAGCCAGTCAGCGCAAGGCGTGCGAGAAATGCAATGGAGCAATCCCAGCGGCGGTATGCTGCTGGGGTTTGGGCGCAGCGTCGTCAATGGCAACGTCGCTGAGTTTGAATTCTTGCGCATACACCAAACTGCCGAGGCCGTCTGGCTCACCATTCAAGCTGGCCGCCAACCCGCCCTCAACTTGCGCCTGACCGCAGCGCAGGAAGCCTCAGCCACGTTTACGGCTGCTTTAACAAGCCCGCGGCATGCCTTCCCCCAACGCCTCATCTATCACCTGGAACCAGACGCAACCTTAACGGTGCGGCTGGAAGGCCTGCGCGCGGGCAACCCTCATTGCCAGCAATTCACGTTCAACCGCGTCAAACCTGAATAGGCGGCAACTACGAAACCAGAACGTAACTGCGCAGCCTGGGAGCGCAGTTACACCAAAACAACAGAGGCCCACGCTTGGCGTTGCGTGAGCCTCTGTGATGTCTACTGCTTAATGCCGGGCACGGGCACGTCGCCGGACTGGCCGTGAACCTGGATGATAAACGCATTATCCGAGCTACGGTTGATGAACCAGGTTCCGACCAGGGGTCGCCAGACGGCGATGTCGGCTTTGCCGTCGCCATCGAAATCGCCCGGCACCGGTACATCATTGTAAGGCGCGTAATTGGCGCCCCAGTATTTCAGAATCGGCTGACCATCCGACGATTTGCGGATGTACCAGATCGAATCCTGCCCACGCCAGATGGCCACGTCGGTCTTGCCATCGCCGTCGTAATCAGCTTGCACGGGCACATCATTGTAAGGCGCGTAACCAGCGCCCCATTGAATGGTGCGTGTACCGCCGCTGCTGAGCTTGATGAGCCAATTGCCGGTTGACGGACGCCAGACGGCAAAATCACACTTGCCATCGCCATCGTAATCGCCCGGCACGGCTATGTCGCCATTTTGGCCCCAAACCTCAATCAGGTTGCCGCCGTTCGAACTCTTCTGCACATACCACGTCCCGCTGGTGGGCCGCCAGACCGCGAGGTCTGTTTTGCCGTCGCCATCGAAATCGCCCGGCGTCGGCACATCGTAGTAAGGCGCATAATTCGCCCCCCAATACTTCAGAATCGGCTGGCCATCCGACGATTTGCGGATGTACCAGATCGAATCCTGCCCGCGCCAAATGGCTTGATCGGTCTTGCCGTCGCCGTCGTAATCGCCCGGCACGATGACATCGTTGTAAGGCGCATAACCCGCGCCCCACGACATCGTCTGGGTCGCGTTGTTGCTGCTATTGATGCTCACCCAATTGCCCACCGAACCGCGCCAGACACTCAAGTCCGTCTTGCCGTCGCCATCGAAATCGGCCAGCGCGCGCGGCACACCGGTTTGCGTGATCGTGAAGGACTGGCCCGCCACCACCAACGTGCCGACACGCACGCCCGTGGCCGCATCCGGCGCAACTGTATAGGCGACGCTGCCATTGCCCGTTCCGCTGGCGCCGCTGTTGATCGTGATCCACGGATCGCTGCTCGTCGCGCTCCAACCGCAGCCGCTGTTGGCGGTCACCGCCACCGTGCCCGTCCCGCCGCTGGCCGCGAAGCTCTGTCCACCGGGTGTAATCCCAAAGGTGCAGCCCAACGTCACGCTCAACGTGTAAGCACGCGCGCCGTTGCATTGGTTGGCGTCTTTCGCAAAGACCGTGAAGCTGTAGCTGCCGATTTGCGTCGGCGTACCGGAAAGAACGCCAGCCGCGCTCAGCGACAAGCCCGCAGGCAACGAACCGCTCAGCGCAAAGGTATACGGCGCGAGTCCGCCCGTTGCCGTAAAGCTCTGGGTATACGCCGAACCTGAAACGCCCGCGACCACCGTTTGCGGATCAACCGTGATGGGCGGGCAACTGTTGATCACCAGCGTGTAACTGCGGCTGCCGGTGCACAGATTCGCATCGGTCGCCGTGACCGTAATCGGGAAGCTGCCGCTTTGCGTGGGCGTGCCGCTCAGCAAGCCCGCGCTGGTCAAGCTCAACCCCGCCGGCAACGTGCCGCTGGTGATGGAGAAGGAATAGGTTCCTGCTGGTGTCGTGGCGAAATTCTGCGGCTGGTAAAGCACGCCGACCGTGCCTGTGGGCAACGTCGTGGGCGAGAGCACCAGCACCGGGCAGGTAATCACCACGCTGTAAGGCTGGCTGCCCGGACAGGTATCCGGGTCAGTCGCCGTGATCGTGAAGTTATACGTGCCCAGCGTCGTCGGTGTGCCCGACAGCACGCCGGTGCCGCCATTCAGCGTTAGGCCCGGCGGCAACGTCCCTTGCGAGACGGTGAAGGCATACGCCGCCGCTGGCGTCGCCGAAATCGTTTGGTTGTAGGCCACGCCGACTTTGCCGCCCGGCAGCGTCGTGGGCGAAATCGTGACCGTCCGGCAATTGATGATGATCGTGTATTGCTTGCTGCCGGGGCAGCCCGCCAGATCATTCGCCCCGGTGGCCGTGATCGTGAACGTAAACGTTCCGACCAGCGTCGGCGTGCCGCTGATCACGCCCGTTGCGGCATTGATCGTCACCCCCGGCGGCAAGGTGCCGGTGGTCACCGCGTAGTTATAGGTTCCCGCCGGACTGGCCGTGACGGTTTGGCTGTAGCCCAAACCTATCGTGCCGGTCAGCAAATTCGCGGGCGCAAGCGTGACCACCGGGCAGTTGATGACGATGGTGTAGGCCTTCGTCGCCGGGCAGTTGTCGTAATACTTGGCCGTGATCGTGAAGTTGAACGTCCCGACAAAGTTGGGCGTGCCGCTGATGAGGCCCGAAGTCGCATTGAGCGACAAGCCGTTTGGCAGCGCGCCCGCCGTCACCGTGTAATTCCAAACGCCTGCGGGCGAAGCCGTCACCGTTTGGCTATACGCCGTGCCATAAGTGCCATTCGGCAAGCTAGCCGGGGCAATCGTGATGGTCGGGCACGAGATGACCAGCGTGTACGTAGCGCTCACGCCCGTGCAGCCATTGCCATCGGTCACCTTGACCGTGATAGGGAAGGTGCCCGCTTGCGTCGGTGTGCCGGAAAGCTGTCCGTTCAAGGCCAACACCAGGCCCGGCGGCAAGGCACCGGAGTTGAGCGTGAAGTTCGCCGCATTGCCCAGCGCGCCCGCTTGCGTGAAGGTTTGGCTAAACGGCACGCCCACTGTGCCCGTGGCGACCGCCGGGGCCGTGACCGTGATCGTCTGGCAAACAATGACCAGCGTGTAAGTCGCGCTGATGCCCATACAGCCATTCACATCGGTGACTTTGACTGTGATGGGGAAGCTGCCCGATTGCGTCGGCGTGCCCGATAGCAAGCCGCTCGAAGACAGCGTCATGCCGGTCGGCAACACGCCCGTGTTAAGCGCAAACGTGATGGCCCCCAGGCCGCCCGTTTGCGCGAAGCTCTGGCTAAACGGCGTGCCCACCGTGCCCGTCGCGACGGCGGGCGGCGTCACCGTGATGGTTTGGCAACTGATGACCAGCGTATAAGTCGCGCTGAGTCCCATACAGCCATTCGCATCGGTCGCTTTGACCTGAATCGGGAAGCTGCCCAGTTGCGCGGGCGTGCCCGAAATCAGCCCGGCAGTCGAGAGCGCCAGCCCGGTCGGCAGCACACCCGAATCGAGCGTGAACGTGACCGCGCCCACACCGCCCGTTTGCGTGAAGCTCTGGCTAAACGCCGCGCCAATCGTGCCTGTCGCAACGGCAGGCGGCGTCACTGTGATCGTTTGGCAACCGATGACCAGCGTGTATGAGGTGCTGATCCCAAAGCAGCCGTTGGCATCGGTCGCTTTGACCGTGATGTTGAAGCTGCCCGTTTGCGTCGGCGTGCCCGCCAGGGTGCCGTTCGCCGCCAGTGTCACGCCCGTCGGCAACGTGCCCGTGTTGAGCGTGAAGGTCACCGCGCCCAGTCCGGCAGTTTGCGTGAAGCTTTGATTGAAAGGCGCATTCACCGTTCCCGTCGTGACGGCGGGCGGCGTCACCGTGATCGTTTGGCAGCCAATGACCAGCGCATAAGTCGGACTCACGCCCATACAACCGTTGGCGTCGGTGTATTTGACCGTCAGCGGGAAACTGCCCGATTGCGTCGGCGTGCCCGCCAAGGTGCCACTCGTCGAAAGTGTCAATCCCGTGGGCAAGGTGCCCGAATTGAGCGTGAAGTTGCCCGCGCCAATGCCGCCTTGTTGCGTGAAGCTTTGATTAAACGCGGCGCTGACCGTGCCCGTCGTCACGACAGGCGGCGTGACCGCGATGTTCTGGCAAGCGATGACCAGCGGATACGTCGGGCTGACGCCCATACAGCCGTTGGCATCGGTCACCTTCACCGTAATTGGGAAATTGCCCGATTGCAGGGGCGTGCCGGAGATTACACCGTTCGTGCCAAGCGTAAGGCCGGTCGGCAGCGTGCCCGTATTCAGCGTATAAGTAACCGCGCCCACGCCGCCGCTTTGCGAGAAGTTCTGGCTAAAGGCCGCGCTCACTGTACCCGTGCTGGCCCCAGGCAGGGCAACCGTGATCGTTTGGCAATTGATCACCAGGTTGTAAGTGACGCTAATGCCAAAACAGCCGTTGCTATCGGTCGCCCGCACCGTAATCGGGAAGGTACCCGTCACGGTCGGCGTGCCCGAAAGAACGCCGTCCGCTGTCAGTATCAACCCGGCGGGCAAGACGCCTGAATTCACGGTGAAACTGACCGCGCCCACGCCGCCGGTTTGCGTGAAGCTCTGGCTAAACGGCGTGCTGACCATCCCGCTGCTCACGCCTGGCAGGTTGACCGTGATGGGCGGACAGTTGACCGTCAGCGCAAAGGTTTTGACGCTGGTCGCGCCGCAATTGTCGGTCGCCGTGACCGTCACAGTAAACGTGCCCATCGGCCCGGCATTGGTAACCGTGATGACGCCGGTCGCCGTGTTCACACTGAACCCGCCGGTAAAGCCCGGCGCGCTGGCGACGATGCCGGTGATGAAGCCGTTGTCGGTCGGCGCGGCGCTCGGCGTGATGGTCGTGCCCGCACCCGCATTCACATTGGAAGCCGAATAATTGCCCTGCACCGGCGCAGGGTTCGCCAACACGTTGACGATCAGATTGGCCGTGGTCGTCAGACCGCCGCCATCCGTCACTTTAAGCATGACGGTGTGATTGCCGAGCGCCGCCGTGCAATCCACCGCAACCGTCGCGGTGATCGCGCCCGCGACATTGACGAAGTTCGACACCAGAACGCCCGGCGGCGCCACTGACTCCATCGTCACAATCAAACTGCCTGCGGGCGTATTGAGATCGCCCACCGTCGCAACCGCTACGCCCGGAGACGTGATGCCCTGCGTCAAGTTCAGGGTGGCAGCAGGCGTAATCGTCGGCGGCGTATTGACGATCAGTTGGAACATCGCCGTGCTGGTCAAACCGCAATTATCTGTCGCGGTCACCGTGACGGTATATGTCCCGGACGGCCCGGCGTTGCTGACGTTGACGACGCCCGTCGTCGTGTTGACGCTGAAGGTGCCAGTGAAGCCTGGCGCGGCGGCGGCGATGCTGGCGATAAAGCCGTTGTCAGTCGGCGCGGCGCTGGGCGTCACCGCCGCGCTCGTGCCCGGGTTGATCGGGCCTGTGGCCGGATAGACACCCAAGACCGGCGCGGTGTTCGCGGCAACGTTGACCGTCATATTGACGGTCGCCATATTACCGGCGTTGTCGGTGGCTTTGAGGCCGACCAAATTCGGCCCGAGCGCCGCCGTGCAACTGGCCGCGACATCGGCGTTGATCGTGCCCGTAGGCGTGTGCGTGATGTTAGTGACGCTGATGCCCGGCGGCAACGAAGTCACGATCACGTTCACGCTCGAAACCGGCGCCAGCACATCGGTCGCGGTGGCGATGGTGGAATTGGTGGCGGGCGAACCTTGCGTGCGCCCCACGGCCACGGGACTCAGGATCAAGCCATTGCCGACCGGCGTCGTATCGGTCGAACTATTATTCGCCGGCACCGGATCGGTGCCACTGCTCTCGCTGATGGAGGCGGTGTTGGTGATTTGCACGACGCCGAGGGGCAGTATGGCCGCCACATCCACGGCGAATTTATGCAGCCCTGAACCGCCGCCCGCGACGTTGCCGATATTGATCGTACACATCGTCCCCACAGGCGAGCCATCGGCGCATGACCACACCGAAGGCAAACTGGCCGTCGCGTTGAACGTCGTATTCGCGGGAACGAATTCAGTCAGCACAACACCGGCCGCATTCCGGCGGCCCACATTGCTGTAGCCCAAGTCATAAACAACCGTCCCGCCCGCCATCGAGCTGATGCCGTGATCGGATTTGGCGACCGCCATATCCGGAAAGGCAATGATGGGGACGCTGTCAACGTTGGACATCGCCGAGGCAATGATGCTGTCGGAGTAGGTGAACTGATTGGTCACCTGCGTCACACCGATGCCGACGGGATTCACTACGCGCACCGCAAAGAAGACCGTGCCGGAACCGCCGATGCCAATGTTGCCGATGTTGTAAGTACAAGGCGTGCCCGCCGGAGAACCGTCCGCGCATGACCAGCCCGGTGCGCTAGCCAGGGCTTCAAAGGTGGTGTTGGCAGGCACCGTTTCGGCCAGCATGGCTCCAGTCGCATCCTGATCACCGGTATTGGAATAGTTAAGCTGGAACAACGCGACTTCACCCGGTTGCACCATTGCCCCAATGGGCGTGTGCGTCTTGCTGATCCCGATGATGGGCGCGGTCACTTTAATGCTAAACATGGCGTCTGTTGTGCCACTCACCCCGCCGCAATTGTCAACGGCTCTGATCGTGACCGGGCAGGTCATGCCCATGACAGGCGCGTTGGTCAGCGTGAGCTTGCCGAAGTTCGGCCCCGGCGTCGTGTTGATGGCGAGCGTACCACACGCGCCACTGTAACTTTGAACACTCAGAGTGCTAATCGTCCCGTTGTCACTGGGGCCCGCAGACGGACTGATCATGGTACTGAGGGCACCGGCCCCAACGCTTACCGTAACAGGATAGCTCAAGACTGGCGGCGTGTTCGGCGCGACCGTCACCATGACCGGGGTCATGGTGACAAGGCCATTGGAATCGGTGGCCGTCACATTAAAGGTGGCATTAGTGGCCGTACAAGACGCGGCGATGTCAGCCGTCAACGCGCCCGTCGCGGTATTGAACGCAACGTTGGTCAAGGTCACACCATTGTTCGTAAAGGGTCCCGCTCCCAGCGGAGTAACTGTCAACGCCGAGCCTGGGTCTTCCGGGTCATTGATATTGGCCAGCGTCAGATTGGTGGCCGGATTGCCCTGGCGCACGGCTGGATTGGTGGCTGAAATCGCGGGCGGAGCATTGATCTTTATCGTGAACTGGGCCGGTGTGATCAGGCCGCAATTATCGGTGGCATTCACGCTGAGCGTGAACGTGCCGCCCCCCGGCCCGGCATTCGACAGTTCCACTGTCCCTGCCGGCGTGGCCATCGCGCAGGCGGGCATCCCACCCCGAATGCAATAACTGCCTGTGTAGCCACTCAAATTCCCAATCGTGAGGCTCGCCACACTGACGTTATCACTCGGGCCGGTGGCGGGCATGATCGTAAGCGCCCCGCCTTGATTGATGAGGGGCGGCGTCATGGGGTTTGGATAAGTCAGCACCGGCGCCGGATTGGCAAACACCGTGACCGTTAACAACTGGGTTGTGGTCAACCCGCCCCCATCGGTGACCGATAAGGTGAAGGGCACTTGGCCGGTGGCGGCGTTACAGGCCGCCGCAATATTGGCAAAGTACATGTTGTTCGTTCTGGACAGGGTGTTCACGGTCACGCCACCCACGGTTGCGCTGGAACCGCCGTTGATAGTCACAGTCAGGCTGGCCAGGGGCGTGATATCGTCAGACAGATTGTCAAGGATCTTCACATTCAACGCTTCCGCCGGCGTGACGCTGCCACCCGCCGTGCGCGTAATCCCAATCGCCGGTGTGAAGGTCGGCGGAGCATTCACTGTCAGCATAAAGGTGACATCCGCTGTCAGCGTCGGGGTGCAGCCCGCAGGGATATTGTTGTTGGTGGCCCGAATGGTAATGGTGTAAGTGCCAGCAGGGTTGGCATTGGGAATCGAAACCACACCTGAGCCATTGACTGTAACGCTGCCCGTATAACCACCTTTGTCTTGTACCGCGTAAGAAGTGATATTTGTCGGCCCGGTCGCGGGGTTAACGGTGAGCGAGCCGTTGATATTGACGCTCTGGTTCGCATAAGACAGCGTGATGGGGTCGCAAACCACAAACGGGTTAGCTGCTGGCAAGGTCAGGGTGCTGGCGTTGAACGCTGGCTGCCGCAAGTACGCCAAAAAATCCATTCCAGGCGCGAAGCCCGCACCGAGGCTTGGCAGCGGACGGGAATCGCGCGCCGTAAAAACGGATTTCGGCTGTGGTGGCGCGGCTTCTTTGGACGCTTGCACACTGCGTGAGGCCGTCAACAGATGGGTAAGCGCGGCGCGCGACGAGGCAGAGACAGACGCAGATACATAAGAGCCAAAGATCGAAATCAGACCGGCCAAACCAATGCATACGATGGCCGTGCGAGAGAGGGCGAATTTAGCAATGACTTGTCTCATAGCTTTCCTTAATGCCAGCAACCAAGATTGCCTTGTGTGTGTAAGTTGATAAAAGAGTGGTGAACCTTGTCTGCTTCTTAACTGTTCAATTGAATTTGCACAGGAGGCCCAGCAACGATTCAACCAAGACTGCCAGCGCCAGCTTGATCGCGCGGCCTGCTGAGCCACCCCATGATGAACGATGATGAACCTCTGGTTTTATTTTCACGGGCAGGCTGGCCCGGCGTTCAGTCGCCAGCCTGCCGCAAACTTTTGTCGCGCCCGGACAACGCCGGGCTGACACCGCCGCTTTATTGACAACTCGGCGTAAACACCGGCACGGTAATGGTCGCCACATCGGTCAACGTCAACGCGTGCAGGTTGTGCCCTTGTCTGAAAGCGCCGCTATTCGACAGCGTATTCGGATTGTGATTGATGACCGCTCCGATCAGCGCCCGGTCTTCCACCGTGCCAAACTTCATCCAGCCCGTGCGTCCGGACGAGATGGCCTGGCTGAAACTCACGAAGGTGCGGGGGAAGCTGTTGGAAAGGATGGTGCGGAACTGGCAACCACCCGTCGCGGTAAAGCTGTAGCCAATTTCGGCGTCATCAAACAGATTGCCGTTGAAATTGCCGATATTGGCCGCGACCGCCCGGAAGTCGCCGCCGACGCGGTTGACGATCAGCATGGTCGAATTGCCATCCGCCAAACTGCCGATGCTATCCACCGCCAGCAGCCGCGGCATCCGGTTGTAACTCATGCCGTCAAAGCGCAGCGTGACATTGGTGGCCGTGGTGTCTACGCCAGCGGGTGCCCACATCGCCGCCGCGACGGTTTGCGCGCCCAGGTTGGCCGCGTGGCCCGAAGAGAATTTGATGAATTCATCCCCGATCAGGCAGTTGAAAGCGATGGGCAACCCCGTCATGCAATCCACCGCCACGGCCATCATGTAACCCGAATTGCCCGGATCGAAATCAGACGCCAGGAAGGCCGCCGTCTGATTGGGCGTCAGACAAATAAACGCGTCCAGCACCGAGCAACTGCTGCCATCCACGACAAACAGATGCACGCACACCTGGTCGGCATCCGACGTGTTGGTGATGCTGACGCGCGTGTTTTGGGAATTCGGATTGGACGCATCCGAAGCGTAGATCGGATAGAACAGCACCGAACCCGGCTTTTGATCGCTGGCCTCGGCCAACGCCGGATAGCCGATGCCTGGGGTCGTGCCCGGCATCGTGATGCGCGTGTCCCAACTGGAAGTGTTGTTGGCCAGATTGGGATCAGGCAGGCAATTCATCGTCGTGATCGTCGCCGTGTTGGTCACGGTGATCAGCGGATGTTTGTCCGGCACCTTCGCCACAATCGTGATCGTGCCGCTGGTCGGGAAATTGGTGCCGACCTGATTGGCCGCGCCCAACACGCCGATGTTCGCCTTGACCGTCGTCACGCCCGCCACCGTCGTGATGGTGAAGGTCGTGCCAGCAATGGTCGAAGTCGGCTGTCCGACCACCGTGAAGCCTTTCGGCAAGGTGTCAATCACCATCGTGCCCGCCGAATTGGAAGGCCCGGCGTTCGAGAAGTTCAGCACATAGGTGACAGTCGAGGTGACGGCTTGCGTGCTGAAATTCGCCTGGACTGGCCCCGTCTTGGTAATGGACAAATCGGATTGCGCCTGCACCGTCGTCCGCACGGTCGAAGTGTTATTGGCCAGGTTCGGGTCAACATCCCAAACAATCGCCGGATTGGGATTCGGGCTTGGTATGCGCGGCGTATAGCTCACCGTGGCCGTGTTGGTCAGCACCGTATCGCACAGCACATTCGCACCGACGCGGATGATGATCGTCAGGCTGCGCGTCACGCCGGGACTGGTGAGTCCTGGCCACGTGACCTTGACCGTGCCATTCGCACCGACCGCCGGGCTGGAAGCATCCAGCACGCCGCCCGCACTCGGTACCGCCGAAACCAGCACCGTATTGGGCGGCAACGGATCGGTGATCATCACGTCCAGCGCACAACTCGGCCCGTTGTTGATGGCGTCAATCGTGTAAGTCAGCGTGTTGCCCGCAATGACCGTGGCCGCCGCCGTTTTGGTAATCGCCAGATCGGGCCGCGCGACGACTGTCACCGGATCAACCACCGTGGCATTGGCGGGCGTCGGATCGAACGACATCGAAGTCGCCGTCACCGTGTTGTTGTAAATGCCCGGCGCAAGACACGGATCAATCCTGATCAACAGCTTGATGACCGCCGTCGCATTGGGCAGCAGCGTGCCGCCGCTGCAAGTGATGACGCCGCCCGAACCAACCGTGTTGGGCGCGCAGGTCATCCCCGCCGCTTGCGAAACATCGGGCGCGGCGGCCAGCGTTTGACCGGTGGGCAGCGTGTCAACGACCTGAACCATTTGCGCCGTGCTCTGGCCGTTGTTCTTGACCGTGATCGTGTAAGTGAAGGTGTTCCCTGCCGTATTGGTATTGGCCACCGTGTCGTCAACCGTGTGCGACTTGGTGGTGACTAAATCGGAGGTCGGCGAAACCGGCGTCGTGAGTGTAGTCGTCGCGCTGACCGGTTGATTGAAGTTATTAGTCGTCGCGCTGACCGTCGCGTTATTCACCAGACTGACCTTCGTCGAAGCGTCAATGAACACAGTCAGGTCAATCAGGACGACGTTTTGCGCGCCCGCCGGATCGCCCGGCGTCAGCGTCGGGTTGGATGACAGCAACGGTGCCTGGCAATTGACGATGCCGCCATTGCCGTTCGGATCAACCACGCCCTGCGGCGCTTGGCAAACCAGCGACGTTCCCAAACCGCCCGACCGATTGGCCGTGACGTATCTGGCATTCGCCGGAACCGTGTCGCTGACCAGCAGGTTGATCACATCGCTGGGGCCGTTGTTGGTGACCTTGATGCGATAGGTCAGCAGCGTGCCCGGAATGACCGCACCCGCCGGAGCCGCCGGATTCACAGCCGGGGTCGAACTGAAGACCGTCTTCGTGATCGTCAATTGCGAACGCGCAATCACGACCGTGCTGGTGGGCAGCGAAGTGTTGTTGCCCGCGTTCGGGTCGGGTGTGAGGGCGGACGAAATCTGCGCCGGATTCGGCACGATCACGCCGCCGCTGACCGAAGCGTTGACTTTGACCTGATAAGTGATCGTCTCTTCGACGCCGCAGACAAATTCGCCTTGCACCGTCGGCGGCGGGCCGGGCGAAGCATTCGGAATGCAAGTAATGCTGCCATTCGTGCCGCCCGCCGGGTTGTAACTGCACGCCGCGCCCGCAAAAACGCCGGTACCCGTGAGCGAACCCGCCACAAAAGTTGTGTTGCCGGGCAGGATGTCCAGCACCGTGACCGCCATCGCATTGCTCGGCCCGTTGTTTTTGACGCGGATGCGATAGGTGATGTTTTCGCCCGCCACGACGCCCGCCGGCGGCAAGGGGTCAAGCACATCTTTGATGACCTGCAAATCAGCGCTCGTGTGCACGACCGTGCTGGCCGCGCCCGTGTTATTGCCCGGGATCGGATCAACTTCGGGGCCGGTCAACGCAACTGTCGCTGAATTGTTGAGATTCGAATTATCGGGCAGATTCTTGGCGGCGGTGACCTTGAGCACGATGGTCACGACACTGCCTTTCGGGAAATCGCCCGCCGCGCCCGCCGCATTCTTGCAAGTGACCGTTTGCCCGTTCGCCACGCAGGTAAAATTGCCCGGCCCGCTGGCAAAGAAGGAAACAAACGTCGTGCCCAGCGGCAAGGTGTCGGTCACCACAATGCTGCCCGGCGCAACCCCGCCTGACACATCGCTGGGCCCGTCGTTTTTGACGGTCAGCGTGTAATCCATGTTCTGTCCGGCGATGACCGTACTGGGCGCGGACTTGACCAGGCTCATATCGGCTTCGCGCCGCACGGTGGTCTGAGAAGTCGCCGAACGCGGGCTGCCCGGATCGGTCGGCGAAGTCACCGTCGCCGTATTCACAATCAACGGTGGACTGACGGGCGCACTCGAGGCGACCTTGACCGTGATGATCGCTGTCGCCGTTTGACCCGCTGGCAGCACGCCGTTGGGCAGCGCGTTGCAAGTGACAACGCCGGGATTCGCGCCATTGTGCGAACACGCGCCTGCCGTTGAAAACACGCCCGTGCCTATGACCGAAACGAAACTGGTATTCACCGGCAGTGGATCAGTCACCACCACGTTTTGCGCGTCACTCGGCCCATTGTTCGAGATGGTGACGGTGAACGTCAGATTGGTGCCCGCCACGACCGGGTCGGGCGAATCGGATTTCAAGATGGAAAGCGTCGTGCTGGTATTGACCGTCGTCGTGGTCGTTGCCGTATTCGGGCTTGGCCCCGGATCGCTGGTGCTGGAAGCCACGGTCGCCGTGTTGGTAATCGTCGCGCCGCTGATCGTGCCAGAAGCGACCTTGCCAATCAGCGTGATCGTGGTTGACGCGCCTACGGGCAACGTCGCTTTGGTGCAGGTAATCAACCCCACGCTGCCGACGGGCGGCGCGGTGCAGGCAAACCCCACATCCGTGCTCGACACTGAAACGAAGCTCAACGGCGCAGCCAATTGGTCTGTCACCACTACGTTTTGCGCGTCGCTTGGGCCGTTGTTCGTGATGGTGATCGTGTAGGTCAGATTGTTGCCCGCGATGACCGGGTCGGGCGAATCGGTCTTTGTGATCGCCAAATCGGCCGATGTATTGACCAGCGTGCTGGTGGCGTTCTGTGAGTTGTTCGAGGGATTCGGGTCCGGCGTCGCGGGCGTCGCGCCAGCGGCCACCGAAGTGATCGTCGCCGCGTTGGCAATCAAAGTACCTTGCGCCACATTGGCCGGCACGCGTACCGAATACGAAAGCGTACCCGACGCATTGACTGGCAAGACGCCCACCGCATTCGCGCCAAAGGCATTCGCATTCGGGGTGCAAAGGAATTGCACACCCGGCGTGGGCGTGATGCCGTTACAACTCAGGCCGGGCGCATTGATCGCACCGACTGCAACCAGATTTCCCGCGACCGTATCGGTGACCTGGACGCCGACGGCATCGCTCGGCCCGTTGTTTTTATAAGTAATCGTGTAGGTAATCTGTCCGCTGCCCGGTGCCGGGCCGCCCGCCGTGACTGCCGCTGGTGACGAGGTCTTCGTCAATTGCAAATCGGCATTCGGCCCTACTGCCGTCTGGATCGTGGTCGCGTTGTTGGTCGTGTTCGGATCGAGGTTGGCCGGAATCGCCGCCACCGTCGCCGTGTTGCTGATAAAGCCGGTGGGTGTGCCCGGCACGACCGCGACGATGTATGTCAACACCGCCTGTTCGCCCGGCTGCATCACCGTGGTGTTCGTGCAAAGGCCGCCGTGCAAAGCCGCCAGCGTGCAGGTGGCGAACGCGCCCGTACCGGTCAGCGAAACATCTGTCGTGTTGGTGGGCGTCGCATCCACCACACTCACGCCGCCAACCGCA
This sequence comes from Acidobacteriota bacterium, assembly GCA_016196035.1. Classification (NCBI taxonomy): domain Bacteria; kingdom Pseudomonadati; phylum Acidobacteriota; species Acidobacteriota bacterium. The sequence goes on from JACPYM010000064.1 coordinate 168,314, forward strand.
GCCGTGCTCGGCCCGTTGTTCTTGACCGTGATCGTGTAGGTGATCTGATTGCCCGCCAGCACCGCGTGCGGCGAATCTGTCTTCGTGACAGTGATGTCCGTTTGTTTGTTGACCGTCGTCGTTTGCGTCGCTGATTGCGTGCCCGGATTGGAATCGCTGTCCGTCCAGGTGACGGTCGCGGTGTTGCTGATCGCGCCAATGCCCGGCAGCGTGTTCGGATTGACGTTGACCACGACGGTTAACGATTCCGCAGCGCCGGCGGGCAGGACGACGGGCAGGCAAGAAACCACCCCGGCATTGTGCGAACAGTTCGAGAAAATGCCGCCGCCGCTGAGCGAAACAAAGGTCGTGTTGCCAGGGATCGGATCGGTCAGCGTGACGGCCTGGGCGTTGCTCGGCCCAGCGTTGGTGACGGTGATCGTATAGGTCAGGTTATTGCCCGCGACGACCGGATCGGGGTTGTCAATCTTGGTGATGCTGACCACCGCATTGGTAATGATCGTGGTGTTGACGGCAGCCGAGTTATTCCCCGGCACCGGATCAGTCGTGCTCGCTTGGATGGTCGCCGTATTGGTGCGCACCGCAGCGGCGGAATTGGCTGGCGCAAAAGCCGTGATGACAAAGGTCGCTGTTTCGCCCACGGCCATTGTGCCTTTGGTGCAGGTCACCGTGCCGTTTTGATTGGCGCTGGGGCCGGTGCAAGAGAACCCTGTGCCGACGGTTTGCGCCACCGAGACAAATGAAATGCCCAGCGGCAGCGGATCATTGATGATGACGTTTTGGGCGTCGCTCGGCCCGGCGTTGTTGACGACCAGCGTGTAGGTGAAAGTCGCCCCGCCTGCGGTAATGGTGGGCGCGCTGGTTGTTTTGGTGATGCCCAGGTCGGCTAACGTATTGACCAGCGTGCTGGTCGGGCCTTGCAGGTTGTTGGCCGTATTCGGATCAGGCGTGGCGTTCGCGCCGGTTGAAGCAATGTTCGCCGTATTCGTAATCAACGTGCCCGGCGCAACGCTGGCGCCGACGCGCACCGTGTAGGTGATCGTGGCCGTCTGGCCAACCGCCAGTACACCACCCACCGTCGTCGGGCCGCAGGTGATCGTGCCGCCCGGCGAAACCGCGCAACCGCCCGGCGGCGCGCCTGTGCCTGGCGTCCAGGTGGGGCCAGCGGTAATCGTCGTATTGGCCGGAACATTGTCGGTGACGACGACAGCGTTGGCATTGCTGGGGCCGCTATTGCTGATGTTGATCGTATACGTGATCGTGCCTGCACCGGCAACGACAGGGCCTACGCTGGCGGTCTTGGTCAGTTGCAAATCCGCATTCGGCCCCACGCCCGTGTTGGTTGTGGAAGAATTGTTGGTCGTATTCGGATCGCTGACTTGCGCGCCGACGGTCGAGACGTTGGCGGTGTTATTGATGAAACCGTTCGGCGTTCCGGCATTGACCGTGACGACAAAGGTGATGGTCGCGGATTCGCCCACATTCATCACGGCGGTGTTCAGGCAGCCCGCGCCATTGAGCGCGGCGGCAGTGCAACCGGCAAACGCGCCCGTGCCCGTCACGCTGACGGCGGTGGTATTGACCGGCACGGCGTCGGTGACGCGCACTTCGCCGATGCTCGCCACACTGGGGCCGTTGTTTTTGACGGTCAGGGTGTAGGTAATTTGATTGCCCGCAAAGACGGCATCGGGCGAATCTGTCTTTTTGATTTGCAGATCGGTGCTGTGCACGACGGTGTGCGTCACCGCCACATTGGCATCAGAGAATTGATCTTCCGGCCCGCCAAAGGTATTCGGGTCACCCGCCGCAGCGATGTAATGCGCGGGATTGCCCGTGATGACCGCCCCGACCGACAGGGTCGGATTGACTTGCACGGTGTACTGAAACTGGAATACCTGACTCGTGCCGGCAGCGCCCGCAAAAAACGTGCGGTTTAGATCATTGGGCTGGCAGATGATGGCGCCAGTCCCCCCGGCCACCGGCGTCGCGCAAATCCAGTTCGGACTTAAGGCCGGTTGTTGGCTGATCGAAGCAGAAACAAATGTCGTATTGGCTGGCGTTGCATCGGTCAGCAAAACACCCAGGTCATCAAACAAATCATCGTTGATGACTGTGATGGTGTAAGTGATCATGCCGCCCGCCGCCACCGTGCTGCCACCTGCTGGCGAAGCAGTTTTGGTGAAGGTCGAGAGCATACTCGCGGCAGGCGCGGCCAGGCTCGACTTCACGAACGAATTGTTCCCAAGCACCTTGGCCAGAGAAGCAGGTGTATGCGAGAGGATTTTCGCGGCAAGTTGGCCTGCTTTTATTCGACCCGCTTCTAGGCGAGCGGCAGCGGTTTGCCCACCTAGTCGCGCGACAACCCCTGGTAGGGGCGTCACGCCAGCCACAAGCGCGGCCAACATAAGCAGGACAAAAGCCGGTAAAAATGCACGGCGTAATACAGAAGTGTGTGTGTTTGTGAGCTTCACGGTGGACCTCTTTTGAGTCTCTATTTGCTTGGCGCAAGCGAACCGATAGGCGCCAAACTAAAATTCGCACTACGATTTTGTAGGCAATAAGCTAGCTGCTTTGGCAGAGCACGATCTCAGTCTTTTTTGGCAATCAAGCTGTCCAAGGTAATGAACCAGGATAATTCACCCGCCCGATGTTCAAAGAGCCACCTCATCACCTTTCCAGCGAAACGTTTTGTTAGCGAAATGTTTTATGGGTACTTCACGATGCTGCGATAGGCTTTGCGATAATAGTAATAAGCCTCGCGGTATTTACCTTGTGCGGTGAATGACGCCCCCAGTGCCAAATCCGACGACGGGTCGTAGACGACAACCCCAGCCCCGGCGGACGCTAGTTGTGCGTTGTAAGTGTCAATCACAATTTGCCGCGCTGATTCCAAATAGCCGCCACGGCTGGCGGGCAATTGAAACAGCCCTACCGCAGCCACGGTGGTCGGGTCAGCCGCCAGATTGCGCTCGACAGCCGTGCGCAGCGTGAGCGCCTGGAACGTTGCGGTTTGGCTGCTCAGTGCGGCTTTGTTGTTGTTGTCGTTCGTGACAATGTGATTTTCGGCGTTGGTCATTTGCGTGCTCAACGCCGCCGTGTTGGCGTTATCGTTGGCGATGCTGTAATCCAGTTGATTGTGGACATACTCTGCGCGCAAGTTGGCCCCTTTCAGGTTGCCGCCAACCGTATCGTCGTCGCAAAATTTGATCGGGAAATAAGCGACCTTCAGGGCGAAATAAACTGCATCCGAAATAACACAGACAATTTTGAAGTTCCCCCCAAAAACGAACGCTAAAATCGTCTGATTGCATGCGCGTTGCGCCAGTTCCCTGACTAATTCCGCCGCCAACAACGCAAAGCCAACGGAATAAGCCACCTCCGGCGGTTGTGGATTCAACGGACAGAGGTTTAAGGAATACTGCGCACCGGGAAATGGATCGGTGGGCGAAAATTGCGCCGCCTTGGTCGCGCTCTGGGCAAAGGCCCGCGCCATCACTTGTTGCTGCTCTATCACGGCGGCCTTCAGGATAGACAAATCGGGGAAGCCCGGATAATCCGGCGGCAAGTCGCTGTATTTCAGACCCGGCAGTTGTTCCAACATGGGGTCCAACATCTCACTGACCTTGTCGCCGACATTGACCAATTTCCCGATTTCTTTTTCAGCCAGCAGGATGGTGCGCAAATCGTTCTGGTATTGCTCGAAATTGGCCACAGTCACCGGCAGCATCGCCGGGACCTCCATCGTGATCGCGCGGCCATCTATCTCACGTGTAACACGCTCACGCGCTGGCCCGGTCTGGCGGCTCTGCTGCGCCAGTAACGGTGCGGCCAAAAACAAAGTGAACAGAATAGCAACTGAAATTCTGACAACGTTTCGATTCTTCATAGTGTGTGAACCTCGCAGTCAAATCGCCAGACTAGGCTGGCAAGCACCGCATTCCTTTCTTGACAGACTTACCCATTCGTCGTTATCGCAAAAGCGCAAGGGCGCGCGTCCCGGCGTTGCTGCACTTTGGGCGTAAGCACCCGCCGGGTGAGCAGCGTGGACCGCGTTGATTACGGGTACTTGACCACACTGCGGTACGCCTTGCGGTAATAGTAATAAGCATCGCGATATTTCCCTTGCGCAGTCAGCGTGGCGCCCAGCGACAATTCAGCCGAAGGGTTATAAATCGTCACGCCAGCCCCGGCCGCGGCCAGGTGCGCGTTATAGGTATCTATCAGAACCTGGCGCGCGACTTCCAAATACCCTCCGCGACTGGCTGGCAGTTCAAATAAACCTGCACCGGCATAGTTCGTTGGGTCTTCAGCCAGATTGGCCTCGAGCGACATTCTGGTGGTAAGCGTCTGGAAGGAATTCAACTGGCTGCTGAGCGCGGCCTTGTTATTATTGTCGTTCGTGACAATGTGATTTTCGGCGTTAGTTAACTGGGTGCTCAGTTTCGCCTTGTTCGCGTTGTCATTGGCAATGCTGTAATCCAGTTGATCATGGAGGTACCTCATCCGTTCGAGCAAGACGTCTGCCGCCACAAGATTGGTGTCGTCATGGCAGGCTTTGATCGGATAGTCAGCGAACTTCAGGGCGAAGTAGATAATCTCAGTCACGATACAAGCGACGGAGAAGTTTCCCCCGCCACCCAAAATTTCGGTGATCTGGTCGCAAAAATCTTTTGCAATTTCCCGCACTCCCTCAGCAATCGCCAAGGTCAGCCCAATCGAGAATTCGACTTCCGGCGGTTGCGGATTCAAGGGACAAAACGAAGCGTATTTGATCGGTGGAAATGGGTCGCTTGGCGAAAAGGTGACAACCCTCGAGACCCCCTTCGCATAAGCCTCAGCCAACAAATGCTGCTGCTGCACAACGGCCTGTTTCAACTGAGTCAGATCAGGAAAGCCGGGATAATTGGCTCCCAGAGTCGCAAAACTCATGGCCTGCGTTTGTTGAAAGCCAGAATCTATCCGGCTCACCATCTCAGGGTTACCCAACGTAACCATCATCGCCCTTAGCGCGGGCAGGATAGTCAGCAAATCGCTCTTATACCGATTGAAATTGTCCTCGGTCGGCGCATTTACCGCAGGAACCGGGATCGGGGTTGGGGTCGGTTGTGGCTGCTGTGCCAATACCGCCGAAGTCAGCAGGAACGCTAGCAGCACAGCAGTCATCAATCTGGCAACGTTTTGCTTATGCATATTCATCGCTTTTCACAGTCAATCCGCCTTCTGGTTGGCGGCGACCGCACTCCTTTCCATGTTGCTTGGTTCCTTTTTCAATTCAATCAGCACATCGAACAGAATAATTCACCAAACGAAGACAAACCTCAGATAGCACACCGGCACTTCCGCGAAAATAGAAGTGAACCGTGCGACCACTTTTTGCTCCTACCTTAACTAAACACACGCAAGCTTGGCTGTCAGGCAGGCAAGTAAACTATACCTACAGCCAAACTTGGGCTGTTATCGTGGCTGAACCACACTTCCACCGATGACCACGACTGGTACAAACTTCAAGTACGAGCTAATTGTAGGGATGAGCTGAAAAAGCTTTTATTCTACGGGAGGACCCAGTCTTCGAAAGCGCTGGCATAATAGCCCCTGGGACGAGCGCTATAAGACAGGTAACGTGTGCCAGCGATAATGAAGCAACTTAACTAAGTAGAGTTTGGGTTTGACTCTTTATAGAATCCAACTATACATCTTTGTGAGAAAAACTCAGTCAGCCCAAGCACTATAAAGCCAAGCCTAAAAAAAATACAACCCTAAATAGCGAATTGCCCTGAGGAGCTACACATAAATCATCAAATTTCTTGAACGGCAAAAAAGCATCCGGAATTCAGCATTCGAACAATGTCATGCGCCATCTCTATCTGCTGTTGCACCTCAGGTCATTGACCGCAGAAAACGAGATGCGCTTGCGCGGCAGAGTCGAAGCGAGCAAAAAAGGCGGTTAGCGAAGGCAGCTGAAGCGCCTATCGGTAAGACCGATATCTTGCTACTGCCAGCTTGATTGACGTGTAAACCAAGTGGAACAACGCCCGGTCAAAGACAGCTTTTAAGGTGGCCCCTGTAGGATTCGAATCTACAACCAAAGGATTATGAGTCTCGCCAAGCCGATGTTATCCAGTTACACGCATTTTCAACCTGTGACAAGTCGTCAATAGACATCGGCCTTTTGGATTCTTCTCCTTTCTAGTCTAGGCTGTTTCAGTGACTTTGCTTTGAAGTCCAAACTCTATCTTTCGGCGGTCAAATCCGCTTACGCAAAGCTTGTCAAACTCGAACAGCAATTGGCCGCCGCGGAACATCAGTTAGTAAAGTAGCGTCTATGCGGTTGACGAGATTTGAAGTATTGGCGCTGCTGCCAGATAAACCAGACATCACGGGCTTCGGAATCGAGGTCTCGCCTTCGGGCCGGGTCACGTTGGAAGAGTGGACGCTGGGCTATGAAACCGTGGTGGATGGCTTGCCCGAACGCTTTGACGCGCGCCTGGTTTGGCACAAAGGCCGCACCGAACTCGGCCCGCTCATCCTGGTGAAAGCGGGCGCGGCCCCGCCAAACCAAGTTAATTTTTATCTCAAGCCGGACTTGGGCAAAGTCAAAAAACGCTATCGCCTCAACTCGCCGCCCGCGAAACCCAAGCCGTGATGGCGCGACTCAATTCTCTCAAAACAGCCGTGGCGAAAACTCAGGCGCGGGTCGTTTGGGATTGCACGAATTCGGCTGTGCCAGCCTTCAATTCTTTTTCGCCGCAGGTTGGCGGAAGGACCGTTCCACCATGTCGTTCACCTCGGTAGACACCGGGCCATCGCGCCAGAGCCAGCGCATCATTTCCGGCATGATGGCACCGCCGTACTTTTGCCCGTGCAGATTCAGGCTCCACGAATAATTCACGTCGTAGCCCTTTTGCGTCAGCGCTTTCATCAACCGCACGTTCTGATAAAACCAGTCCCGCTTTTCGTCATAGACGCCGTTGCGCGACAAGCCGCGATTGTCGTTGCGCCCGTCGCACAGATACACGCGAATAGGCTTTTTCTCGCTCGCCAGCACCTTTTCGGGATAGACGTGCCCGCCGCGCAAATTCGTAAAACTGCCGACGTTGCTCAACACTTTGCGGAAATAGTTGGGCCGCTCCCAGGCGACGGTGAAGGCGGCAATCGCGCCCGAACTCGAACCGCCGATGCCGTGCAGCTCCGGGTCTTTTGAAATGTTGTAATCTTTGTAAAGCACCGGCAGCAGTTCTTCGGTAACGACGCGCGCATACTTGTCATCGAGCGTGTTGTATTCGGTGGGCCGGTTGGTGGTGCGGTCGCCCCATTCCTGCGCGTTGGGTTCGGGCTGTTCGGGCGTGCGGCCTGGATTGATGAACACGCCGATCATCACCGGAATCTCGCGCCGGTAGATCAGATTGTCCATCACATTTTGGGCCCGAATGTCGCCGAACTCTTCTTTGAAGGCCTGCCCATCCTGATACACCATCAGCGCCGCTGGCACCGCTGGATCATATTGCGCGGGCACATAGACCCAATAGGTGTGTTGCGTGCCGGGATAGGCGCCGCTGGTGCTGAGCAGCGTGTACGGCCCGCGCACCTCGCCTTTCGGCACGCCTTCCTGCGGCAGCGAATCAGGGCCAAGCCGGTATTGCGAATTCGGATTCGGCCCGGGCGGCATCGGCGGCGGTTGATTGTTGCCGCGCGCACCTTGCTGCCCTGGGGCCGCTTGCCCCGGCGGCGGTTGCTGCACGGGAGTTTGGGCCAGGGCCAGCCCTGACAATCCCATCAACGTGAAACCGATGGCGTACCGTAATGCTCTGCTCATGTTGAAAACTCCTCCGGCTGGAAAATGACTTCACCCGCCAGCCCATTGCACGGGCCACGCCAACAAAGGTGGTCGCAGCCAAGTCAAACAGGCTAGCTAAAACGTTGAGAGGGTATGCGGGAAAATCAAAAGGGACACAAGGGAGCTAAAAAGAATTTTGGCTCATCTGTATCCCTGTGGGTGCCCCTCGCCTGCGACGTGGCAGCAAGGGGATAAAACTATCGAAAAGTTGATGGCGGCGACTGGACTCGAACCAGTGACCTAGGGGTTATGAATCCCTCGCTCTAACCAACTGAGCTACGCCGCCCTGTTATCAATGTGATTAACTCGGTTTGCACCGCGACCGGCCCAAAAACGAGCGCGTAATCTAGCATACGCCTACTAGCCCAGCAAAGCGGCGGCCACGATTTTTTGCAGTTGTTCGGCTTGTGCGCGCATGTACTCCTTCAACTGCGTTTCATCACTCGGCGGCTGCAAGGCGAGGGGCGGGTGGTAGACGATTTTGAGCTTGTAGGGGCGCGGGAATAAGTGATGCGGATTGAACGTGCGATAGCCGCCGATGATCGTGACGGGCACGATGGTCACTTGTGTATCCAACGCCAGCCGGATCACGCCTGGTTTGAACGGCATCAGCGCGCCATCACGGCTGCGCCCGCCTTCGGGGAAGATCACCAGGCCGCCACCCGCGCGCAGATGCAAGAGCGAATGCTTGAAGGCCGCACGGTCGCCTTTGTCCACATTGACCGGGAACGCGCCGTAAGCCCGCATCAGCGGCCCCAACAGCGGAACTTTGAACATGCGATCCCAGGTCATGTAGCGCAAGGGCCGTTTGATCGGCAGCGAAATCCAGATGGGGTCGAGGTAGCTGACGTGGTTGGGCGCGACGATCACCGGCCCGGTCAGCGGGACGTGCGCTTCGCCTTCAAATTCGACGCGGTTGTAGAGCTTAAACAGCGTCAGCGCAATCCAACGCGTGATGACAAATGCCCAGGTACGTTCCATTCATTAGTGGTCAGTGGTCAGTGGTCAGTGGTCAGTGCGTCATTTTTCTGACCACTGACCACCGACCACCGGCCACTGTTCAGAGGCTTCCTTTCTTGAGTTGCGCGGCCAGATAGTCAGTCGCGCGCCAGGCGACGGCCAAAATCGTCAGCGTCGGATTCTTTTCGGTCGCCGACGGGAACGCAGAGCCATCCACCACGAACAGATTTTTGACCGCGTGCATTTGATTGAAGCCGTTCAATGCTGACGTTTTCGGATCGCTGCCCATGCGGCAGGTGCCATGTTCATGAATCGCCGAACCGGGCACATCCCATTCGCCGCGCTGGTAATTGAAGAGTTCGCCTTTGGCCTCGTGCACCAGCGTCTCGACGGTGTCATACATCTCTTCGGACATCTTGCGTTCGTTGTCGGTGTAACTCAAATGAATGCGCGGCAGCGGCACGCCGTATTGATCGGTCTTGGTTTCATCCACCTCAATGCGGTTCTCGACGCGCGGCGGGATTTCGCCGTAAGGATGTAATTGCATGAGCGCGGGATACATTTCCAGCACTTCTTTTTTGAACGCGCCGCCGAAGCCGGGTAGGTTCCTGGCCCACGAGGCGTTGTTCTGACAGCCGCTCGACCAGAATTGCATGCCGAAGCCGCGCGCATAATCACGCCGCTTGCCATGATTGTTGAAGCGCGGCATATAAACGTGTTCGCCGCCGATGCCGCTGTCGTGCGTCGTCGCGCGGCCATACAGATGCGGCAGAAATGCCGTGACGTGAAAGCGGAATTGCTCGGTGAAATACTTGCCGATCACGCCCGACGTATTGCCGATGCCGTTGGGATAAATCTCCGATTTGGAGTTGAGCAGGATGCGCGTCGAATCTACCGAAGACGCGCCAAGCACGACGACTTTGGCGCGCACCTGCTCTTCCTGTTTGGTGTGGCGGTGATGGTATTGCACGCCGTTGGCTTGGCCCGTTTTCGGATCAACGGTGATGCGCGCGACCACGGCGTTGCTGATGATTTTCAAGCGGCCTGTTTGCATGGCCGCCGGCAACAAATGCATGGCCGAATTGAAAAAGCTGCCCGTCGTGCAGCCCGACCCGCAATCGCCGCAATAATGACAGGCGGCACGGCCATGCAGCGGCTTGGTCAAATTCGCGCGGCGGCCATTGACGAGTTTGATGCCCACGCGCTTGCCCGCCTTCAGCAACGCCCATTCGCCGCAACGCAAGGCGGGCGCGGGTTGATGAAACTGGCTGCCCGGCAAGGTGTCGGTGTCATCGTTGCCGCCGCAGACGCCGATCAGTTGGTCAACCTTGTCGTAGTAAGGTTTGATGTCCTTGTATTCAAACGGCCACGGAATGCCGTAGCCGTCATTCACTTTGAAATCCACGTCAGAGTAACGCAGCGACACGCGGCCCCACATATTCGTTTTGCCGCCGTGGCCCCAGACGCGATAGAGCGTGTAGGTCTTGCCATCCGGCACCAGATAAGGCTGTTCTTTGGTGCTCAAGTAACCCAACTCAGGCCGTTCGCCGCGTTGCAAACGTTCGCGCCGTTCGTAAGGCAGCAGCGCCATCCAGTATTTGTCCGGGTCGTAGCGGTCGCCCGCGTCCAACAGTAACACCTTCACGCCCTGCCGCGTCAGATTCCACGCCGCCATCCCGCCGGACGCGCCGGAGCCGATGATGACAACATCGTAGGTGGTCGGAGACTTTTTGATCTGCATACTGCCGCCTCAGCGCCTGCGGCGCTTGTCCCTAAAAAGCGATGTAATTGCCCGAAGTTTTGCCCGAAGTTTGAATGAAGGACGAATCCGAATGACTTGCCCATGAGCGAGTCAGCTTGAAAGCCTGTCTGCTGGCGCATACTATCCCAGTCTTCACAGCGTGTGAAGCAATGCATTCAACCAACCAATTCACCACTGCAAAACGAAGGAGAAGTGAACTTATGCCTTATTCCGAAATCCTGATCAAACCGATGCGCGAGGATTTATCCAAGCTCGGGATCGAAGAAACCCGCACGCCCGAACAGTTGGACGCCGCCGTCAAAAACACGCCGGGCGCACTGATGGTCGTCGTCAATTCCGTCTGTGGCTGCGCCGCCGGCAAAGCGCGGCCCGGCGTGATGCTGGCGCTGCAAAACGAAATCAAACCCGCGCACAGCGTCACGGTCTTTGCCGGTGCCGACATCGCCGCGACCGAACGCGCGCGCGCCTATTTCAAAGGCTATCCGCCCTCGTCACCCTCGATTGGGTTGCTGAAAAACGGCGAGATCATCTGGATGCTGCAACGCCACGAGATAGAAGGGCGCGACGCCTATCAGATCGCGGACATTTTGAAGGCCGCCTTTAACAAGTATTGCGCCCCGGCGCAGGCGGCGGCGGCGAACTAGAGCCTTCCGGTTGGCGTGGCCTTTGGAGTGCGCGCGGCACAGGCCGCCGCTTTGGTAGTCCTTTGATCTATAGCTAACACAGGGAAACCAAAGCGGCGGCCTGTGCCGCGCGCACTCCAAAGACGCTACGCATCAAAGATACTTTTCCCCGCCCCACAAGCGCCCCACCATTTCCGCTCTCATCGCAAGGTTCAAGATGCGCTCTTCCCGCCGTGCAATCTGCCGCATTGGTATCGCGAGTTGCGTGGTCTTGCTGTTTGCACTATGCGCGCATGCGCTGAGCGGCAGCCGCGCGTTTCAAAATCCGCCCGTGCCGCCGCGCCCGGCGCATCCGGCCCAGGTGCTGCCTTCGCGCACCTGTTTCACAACGGCCTTCGCCGCGCCGCTCAGTTTGGCGACCGGCTGTTGCCTGACACAGGTGGCGGTGGGCGATTTCAATGGCGATGGCCATGCGGATTTGCTGCCCAATGATTTGGACACGGCCAGCGGCAGCAGCACACGGCTGCGCGCCGGCGACGGGCGCGGCAATTTCGGCTTTGACTTGAGCAACGGCGCGTTGGGCGGGCCGGGCAGCCAATCTTTCATCGCGACAGGCGATTTCAACGGCGATGGCAAACCCGATCTAGTAATGCCGCGTGGCCTTGGCAACGAACCTTTGTTGCTGCAACTCAGCGCCGCCAATGGCCGCTTCACAACCACAACGGGCGCATTCGGCACATACACCAATCGCAACGCCAGCGCGGCAATCAGCGCGGATTTCAACGGCGACGGTAAAAACGATTTGGCGGTGGCCGACGGCACGGCGCGCGAACTCACCTTGCTCAGCGGCGACGGCACGGGCCGCTTTCCGGCCAGCCTGGGCGCGCCATTCAAGCTCAATACCAATGCCGTGCTGCTCGCCGCCGCCGATTTCAATCAGGACGGCAAGGCCGATTTGGCGCTGGCCGATCAGGTGGCGAATGAGTTGACCATCCTGCTTAGCCAAGCCGCTGGCACGCTCGCCGCCAATCCGCCCATCAAACTTGCCAGCCGCCCTACCGCGCTGGTCACGGGCGATTTCGACCGTGATGGCCGCACGGATTTGGCCGTCGCGAACCAAGACATCACGCTGCTGTTCAATCAACCCAATGGCAGTTTCGTTTCGCAAACCGTCACGACCAACGGCGCGGCAGGCCTGACGGCAGCCAATTTCGACAACGACGAATGGCTCGATCTGGCCGTCAGCTTCGCCGGACGCCTCACGCTTCTGCGCGGCGGCCCGGCGGGTTTCACGGCGTCTTCGTTCATGGCCGCGCCCACCAGCGGCTTCATCACCAACGGCGATTTCAACGAAGACGGGCGGCAGGATTTGGCGGTCGTGACAGCCGCTGACAACGCCAGCGGGCGCGTCTTGATCTTGCTGAACAACGGCGCGGGCGGCTTCAACCTGCCGCCCGGCTTTGCCGCCGGAAACGCGCCGCGCCTGTTGGCCCAAGCCGATTTCAACCGCGATGGCATCCCCGATGTCGTGACGGCCAGCCAGACGGATGAGGTCAACCTTTTGCTCGGCAGCCGCAACGGCTTCGCCGCGCCGCGCACCTTCAAGCTGCCGCCGGTCGGTACGCAAAGCTTCACGACTGCCGCGTTACTGACCGCTGACTTCAACCGCGATGGCAACGCGGATTGCGCCGTCGCGGGCGCGCAAGGCATTTACCTGTTGACCAGCGGCGCTGACGGCGCGTTGCGTTTGCTCAACGACACGCCGCTGCCCTTTCCTACGCGCGCGTTGCAAAGCGCCGATTTCAATGCCGATGGCTGGCCCGATCTGGCCGTGCACGATGGCGTCAGTTTGCGTGTACTGTTCAATGAAACAAGGCCGGACAGACTCGCCTTTACGCCTGCGCCCAGCGTCAACGTCGGCAGGCCGATTGGCCTGGGCTTTCTGGCTGGGCAATTCGATGCCGATGCGCAAGGTGATGTAATTTTCTTCGACACCACCGGCTTCATCGGCTATCGCGTGGCGCAGGGCGATGGCACGGGCGGCTTCACCATCCGCCAAGGTGTTTCGATCAGCGATGGCGCGGGCGTGGCCGGTGCAGTGGGCGATTTCAATGGCGATGGACGGCTCGATCTGGCAACAGCGGATTTGGACGCCTCAAACAATGACGTGCAGGTGCATCTGGGCTACAACTATCAACGCGGCCCCGGCGGCACGGTGTTATACGGCGGGACAGCCTTCGCTGTGGGTAATTTGAACAACGACGGCAAGGACGATCTGGTGCAGCTTGGCAATGATGCTTTGGCCGTGATTTTGAATCCGGCAGTCGAGCGCTTTGTCCTGCCCATCAATCAGGCGGCAGGGCGCGGCTACAACGGTTATGCTATCGGCGGCACGCCGGGCCGTGCGGTGGTTGGTGATTTTGATGGCGATGGGCGTGGCGACATCGCCGTCATCAATCAAACGACCAATCGCCTCGTGCTGCTGCACAACCTCACGCAAGCCAATCAAGCGCCCACGCTGCACGCCAGCACACAATCGTTGAACCTGGCGCAAGGCGATGCAAACGCGCGTTTGAAGCTGGCGGATGTCGCCGATGTTGACGCCGCGCCCGGCGCGTTGAATGCCGTCGCGCTCAACTTGCCGGCGGGTTTCGCCGCGACCTTGTCGGTGGAAGGTGGCGCGCTTTATGGCAGCTTCACTGTGCCTTGCGAGGCCGCGCTCGGCGCGCGGGCGTTCGAGGTATTGCTGACCGACCAATGCCTTGCCAAAGCGCAAACAACTTTGACGCTAAACCTTCAACCAAATTCTCCGCCGCAACTCGGCGCGTATCCCGAGACAATCATCACGAGCGGCGCGGCCTTCACCGTCAAACCCAGCGCGCCGCCGGCGGACAACGGCAGCTTCACGCTGGTGGTCGGTGCGGCGGGCTTCAACGGCGCGCTTTCCATCAACACCACGACGGGCGAAGTGCGCATTGCCAACGCCGTGAGCAGCGGCGTTTACACCGTGCTCGTGACAGCGACGGATCGTTGTGGCGCAACAGCCACGCAGCGCTTCACGCTGACGGTCAACTTGCCGGGCGCTTGCGGCGCGCCGGCGTTCAGTGCCGAAACGTTCACACTGACGCATCATCCAACCTTGCTCGCCACGGCGGATTTTGACCGCGATGGCAACCTGGATTTGGCCGCGACCAATTTGCCCGCTGAACCGAGCGCCGAAATCACGCTGCTGCACAACACTGGCGCGGGCCGGTTGGAGAAATGGAAAACGCTGCGGCCCGCGCGCTTTGCCGCCGGATTGCTGGCGGCGGATTTCAATCAGGATGGCAAGGCCGATCTGGCGTATAGCTACAGCGAGGCCGATAGCGGCGTGCTGGAAGTGCTGCTCGGCGACGGCACCGGCGCATTCGCGCCACCCCGCCGCACCGCAGTTGCACAAGCCTTCTTCACCACCCTGAGCGCCGACCTGAATGGCGATGGCCGCTTAGACCTTGCCGCCCTGGTGGATGGCAAGCAGCAACTCGCCGTGCTCTTCGGCGACGGCAATGGCGGCTTTGCAATGGCGCGCAACATAGCCTTGCCGACGGATGGCGCGCGGCTGGTTAGTGGCGATTTCAATCGCGATGGCTGGCCCGATTTGGCCGTGACGACATTTCGCGCCAGCTTGCTGGTCTTGCGGGGCACGGGCAACGGCGAATTTGCCGCGCCGCGCACGCAGTCCTTGCCGTTCAGCGATTTCTCGACCAGCTACATCCTCGCGGCGGATTTCAACAATGACGGCAAAGCCGATTTGGCGGTGACGGGGATTGAAGCGGCAACGCGCAATAACGTCACGCTCATCTTGCTGGGCGATGGCGCGGGCGGCTTCACATTGCGTTCGACCAACGCGGGCGCGGGGCCGCTGGCGGCGGCGGATTTTGATCGGGATGGGCGCGCGGACTTGCTGATCCTCACGGGCATGACGGGCGCTGAAGGCGTGTTGCTGTTGCTGGGCGCGGGCGATGGAACTTTCTGCGCCGCCAAGGGCATCAATCCCGCGACTGCCAATACCGACCGGCGCGTGGGTGTGGCGCTGGGCGATTTTGATCAGGACGGCAAACCGGATTTGGTGCTGGCCGCAGATTTCTTTTGGCAACTGACGACGTTGCTGAATCGAACGCTTTGATCTCAGCGCAATTGCTTCGGCTGAGACTCACACCATCCTCAACTCCAAAAAACAGCCGCGTCGTGCAATCAACCTGGCAAACGAATTTTTGCCGACGCATCCGAAATACTAAATTGCCCGCATCGCGTTTCTCTTGCGTTTCGCAGAGCTGACACCCGCTTTGTTTGAATCCCCAACTCCGCCGATCCAAATGCAGTAACAACCATCCACTTCAGACGCGGTCAACCCGCCTTCATTCCCCATGTAAGCTGGAAGAATTTCCAAACAAACAAGCGCTTTTTCAAGCGCTCCGGGCGGATTGCTGCACCACGCGACAGCCGGTACGGCGGTTGCCTTTTACGTGGCGGAAAATACTGGCGGCTATTTTGGAAATAGTTACAGCCCAACAAAACAATTGCAGGTAAGGAGAGCAATATGCCTAACAGAATTTTTGCAACGGTAACCTGGCTGACGTTACTAGCCTTTTCAGCCTTTGCGCAAACCAACACGGGCCGGTTGGTGGGAACGGTGGCCGGGCCGGACGGTGTAATTCCAGGCGCAACGGTCAAAGTCACAGATAACCAGACCGGCAAGTCGCGCACGGTCAGCACTAGCGGCGAGGGTTCATTCACCGTGCCGCAACTCGAAATCGGCGCTTACACCGTGACGGTTTCCGCCAACGGGTTCAAAACCTTTACGGCCAATCAACTGAAAATTGATATTGGGCAGGAATACTCGCTCAATGCCACGCTGGAAATCGGCAGCACGCAAGACAGCGTCACCATCACGGCGGGCACAGATGTCCTCAACGCTTCCAACGCGGAACTCAATACGACGATCAGTTCGCAACAGATCAAAGACCTGCCCCTCAACGGACGCAATCCGCTCAACCTGATCGCGATGCAAGCGGGCGTCTCGAACAACGGGGCCAACGGCTTTCAAAGCATCAACGGGCAGCGGCCTTCATTCACCAACATCACGCGCGATGGGTTGAACGTCAATGACAATTTTATCCGGCAAAATTCGGGCACCTTTTCGCCCGAACGCCCGACCGTAGACGACACGGGCGAGTTCACATTGACCACACAAAATGGCAACGCGGCGCAAAACGGCGGTGCGCAGGTGCAACTGGTCACGCCGCGCGGGCAACAGGATTTTCACGGCGCGCTGTTTTATTTCAACCGCGCTTCGGTCTTTGCGGCGAATGATTTCTTTAACAACGCGGCGGGCTTGCCGCGCCCGTTCCTGAATCGCAATCAGTATGGCGGCACGATCTCAGGGCCCGCCGGATTGCCGCGTTTCGGCCAGGGCGGCCCGGCGTTTCTAAAAGACAAGTTGTATTTCTTTTTCGCCTTTGAGGGCTTGCGGCGGCGCAATTTCAGCTCGCGCAGCCGCACGATCCTGACGCCCGCGGCGCGCACGGGCGTGTTCACCTTTCTGGACAGCACCAATACGCGGCGCAGCGTTAATCTCTTTGCGCTGGCGGCGGCGGCGGGCGCGGGCGGCGCGCCTGCACCAACGGGCATTGACCCGCTGATTCAATCGCGCATTTTGGACAAACTGCCCGCCGCCGGGAATCGCACCGACATCGGCGACGGCTTGAACACGACGGGCTATGGCTTCGATCAGGCCAACAATCAAAACCGTGATGGCTATGCGACGCGCGTGGATTTCGACCTCAGTCAGAATCACACCTTCAACTTCGTGTACAACTACAAGAAAGGCAATCTGCTGCGCCCGGACGCCGATCAGCCGGATGGTTACAGCACCACGCCAAACATCATCCAACCCGACCGCAACCATCTTTTCGTCGCAGCCTATCGCCTGAATCTGGGCACGCGTTTCACCAACGAAGTGCGCGGCGGCTATTTCCTATCCCGCCCGACCTTTGGCCGCACCTCTGCCGCGCCGAGCTTTTTCATCGGCGGCGTGGTGACGCCCGCTGCCGCTGCGAACGATCCGATCACGCCCGCCGGCACATCGCTGATTAGCGGGCCGGAAGTCTCGTTCCTCAATCAGGGGCGCGATGCCAATGTTTACAACTATCAGGACAACGCCGATTACCAGCGTGGCAATCACGCGCTGCGCTTCGGCTTCAACAGCCAGCTTTATCGCATCTCGCCCTACAACGACGCGGGCATCGTGCCGACCGTGTTGTTGGGGACGAATGCCAATACACCGCAATTGACGGCGGCCAGTTTTGCGGCGGTGTTGCCAGCGGGCGCGTCCATCAGCGCGACACAACTCGCCACGGCCAATCAGTTGTATGCCTTGCTGGGCGGCGTCGTGGGGTTGGCGAAACAGACGTTCAATGTCACGGGCCGCGATTCCGGCTTTGTGCAGGGCGCGACCAGCTTGCAAAAGTACGCTTGGGAAACGCACTCGTTTTACTTGGCCGATCAATGGCGCGTGCGGCCCGCGCTGACGCTCAATCTGGGCTTGCGTTACGAATACCAGTCGGCGTTGCGCAACACCAACAGCGTGCTGCTCGAACCCGTTATCAAAGGTGATCCGGTGCAGGCCGTGCTCGATCCGAATGGCACGTATAACTTCGTCGGCACGAACGCGGGCGGGAACAAGCTTTATCACGCGGACACCAACAACTTTGCGCCGGTGCTGAGCTTGGCCTGGTCGCCGAACTTCTCGCAGAAATGGTTGAGCCGCGTGCTGCCCGGCGGCGGCAAGACGGTGCTGCGCGGCGGTTATCGCATCAGTTACGTCAATGACGAAATCGTGACCGCACCGCGCAACGCGCTGGTCGGCAACGCGGGCCTGGGGGCCACGGCAGTCAATGCGGTGCAAACAATCAACGGGACGGCGACGCCCTTGCTGAATGGACGGTTGGGTGCGTCGCCGCTAGGCTTCGTCGCGCCGGCGATCACGGTGCCGAAATCCTATGCGGCCAACAATGGCCCGGGCTTTGGCAACTTCGGCACGGTCTTCGCGGTAGACCCGCATCTGGGCACGCCGCAAACGTATGAATACAACTTCAGCATTCAGCGCGAACTGGCGGGCGGCGTGGCACTCGAGGCGCGTTACGTCGGCAGCCACAGCAACAACCTGATTCGCGCGCTCGATTACAACCAGATAGACATTCGCGGCAATGGCTTCCTGAATGATTTTCTGCGGGCGCGCAACAATCTGTTGACGGCGGGCAATGGCAACGTCAACGCCAGCACCAATTTCAATTGCAGCCCAAATTTCACCGGTTGCCAGCCGTTGCAGATCATCGGCACAACGCAAGTCGGTACGCTGGGCGCGGCGACCATCCTGAACCGATTGCGGTCGGGGCAGCCTGCCGATCTGGCCGCTGATTACGTCACGAATGGGCAAACGCGCGGCTTCAAATTCCTGCCCAATCCCAACACCGGCGTCGCCGATGTGCTGACCAATGGCGCCGGTTACAACTATCACGCACTGCAAGTCGAAGCCCGCAAGCGTTACGCCCAAGGGCTGTATTTGCAGGCCAACTACACCTTCCAGAAAGTGCTGACGAACGCCATCGGCACGGCCCAGGCGCGTTTCGATCCGTATCTGGATTTGCAACAGCCGGGTCTCGAATATTCGCGCGCCGATTACGACACGACGCATAGCTTCAATTTCAACGGCATCTATGAACTGCCCTTCGGCAAAGGGCGGCGCTGGATGTCGGGCGGCGGCGTGACCGACAAAGTGCTGGGCGGCTGGCAATTGACCTCAATCGTGCGGCTGGCCAGCGGCGCACCGCTGACGTTCATTGACGCGCGCGGCACACTCAATCGCACGGCGCGTTCGGCCCGGCAAACGCCGACGTCCGCGCTGAGCAAATCCCAGATCAAAGATTTGATTGGGGTGCGCCGGACGAAATGCGGCGTCTTTTTCATTGACCCGAAAGTCGTGGACATCAACCTCAACGATTGTTCGGGCACGGGCCGCGCCGCGCGCGGTTTCGGCACGACGCCATTTGACGGCCAGGTCTTTTTCAACGTCCCGCCGGGGGCGACGGGTACGCTGGAACGCGCCTTTGTCAACGGGCCGTTGTATGCCAACGTGGACGCCTCGATCCTGAAAAACTTCGCAATCACGGAGAAGATCAAATTCCAGTTGCGCGCCGAAGCGTTCAATCTGTTCAACCGCGCCAACTTTGGCGTGGACGGCGTGAATACGCTGCAAACCGGCGCGGGGGCGCTGTTCAACATCAACAGCCCGACCTTTGGCCGCCTGGCGCAAACGGTCGCGCCCAATGACACCTTCCGCGTGCTGCAATTCGGCGCGCGGTTGCAATTCTGACGCGCGGCGTTTGAATTGTGAGATTGAGGCCGTGGCCGCTGCGCAAGCTTGTTTTGCACAGCGGCCACGGCCTTTGCTTTGCCTGTGCTACCCTTAGCCCTCGTCTTTACCCAAATCTTTACACGATTTCAGCCCGCGAACGTGGGCGGCAGCATAAAGCCTGGGGTGAAGGCAGAGCCGCAACCCCAGGTGAGTGTCAAATTGAAGCCTAAGCCCACGCGCGTGGGCGGCAGAGAGCGGAGCGCAGTATCCCACGGTCTGTCGCCCGCCTTCGCGGGCTGGATGCGCCATCGCCAATGTTCCCAGGGTTCCGCGCCCGAGCGCGCTCCACCCTGGGCTTTATG
This sequence comes from Acidobacteriota bacterium, assembly GCA_016196035.1. Taxonomy (NCBI): domain Bacteria; kingdom Pseudomonadati; phylum Acidobacteriota; species Acidobacteriota bacterium. Next base: position 188,250 of record JACPYM010000064.1, read on the forward strand.
CTGCCGCCCGGCTTCGCGCGGGCTGAAAACCAAATCGCACGTTTTGTGCAAAGATTTGGGTAAGGACAAGCCCTTAACCCAGGGGCTCTTCATTCCCGGAAGACGAAAGCGGAATTTCACAGGATGGAGAGGATGTTCAGGATTAACATGATGAGACGAAAAAGTCGGTCATAATAAACCTTGCTCCCATCCTGTGAATCCTGAACATCCGGTCAATCCTGTGAAATTCCGGCTTGGGTTGGCGGAACTTGTGGCCCGAAAGTGGCGCGAATGAATAGACTCTGGCCCTTAGCTTGACACATCAGACCAGCGGCTTTTAAGCTGCCTGCGAATTCAATTTTGAACTGTCGTCATTCGCATTTCTGTTCTACCGGCAGTTTACTCATCTCATCAAAGCAGTACCCTTTCCCTGGCGGAGAAGCTAAGCGTGCCATTTTTCTTTGATCTCTCGTCGCTGCTGCCCACTGTCGAACGCAATCCGTTCGAGCCGGTCGTGGTGGCGGATGAAGTCGAAACCGAGTTGGGCTATGCGGCTGAGGCCGCAACCGAAGCCGAGCCGCACGTGGATCGCGGTTTGCCCATCCCTGCCTCGTACCAACTCGATCTGATGCGCGCGCTGGTGCAAGACCCGTTTCATCTCTTCGTGCACTGGCAGTTGAAAGACGATCCGTTTGAACGCCTGCAACGGATGTTTCCCGCGCAGGCCGCCGAATCGTTTCAGACCGTGCTCAAACTGGTGGACGAGAGCAATGCCATCGCCGTGTTCTTTGACGCCGCGTATGCGCGCGAATACTGGTTCAACGTTTTTCCGGATCGCACCTATCGCGTCGAACTCGGCTTGCGTTCGCCGCAGTTCGGCTTCATCAAATTGCTGGGTTCGCAATCGGTACGGATGCCGCGCGGCGCGCCTTCAGACCAAATCGCCGAAGAAGTCGAATATCAGATCAAGGCCGATGATTATTTGCAGGTGCTGCGCGAAAGCCATCTGGTGCCCGAGCGCGCTTACACCGTCGAAGCCTTGTTGCCCGCCAGCGACGGCGTGCAGGCGGATGGCGACCACGTGCACGTTTGGGAAGCGCTGCCTGATTCTTTCCGCCAGTTGATCACCGCGATGGCTGATGTGCAGGCCGGGCGCGAGTATGAACGCTGGTGGGAACGCCTGAGCGAAGCCGAATTGGCCGAATGGGTGAAAGAGTTTTTGCGCACCATCGCGCAGATGGGTGATGGCGAGTTGGGCTATATGCTCTTGCTGCGCTATCTGCCCGAAGTGTTGAGGCGCGCCGTGAATGCCGAATTGGGCAAGCAAAGCAGTGGCGAATTGGAGATTGACAAACCCATCACGCTCTATCTGGCAGAGCGTCTGGGTCAGGTCGCCTCCGAACACAACGCGGGACAGGCCCCCAATGTCACGCCCCAGCCCATTGCGCCGGGCAGCATCGTGCACGGGCAATGGCTGCCGAGTTTGAATCTGTAGACATTTTTGAAAAGTGGTCAGTGACCAGTGGTCAGTGGTCAGTTGCTGCGGCCTCTTAACTTTTCGCTGATCACTGATCACTGATCACTGACCACCAATTATGGAAACCGGCTATTTAAGCTTAATCCTGCACGCGCACCTCCCCTTTGTGCGTCATCCCGAATATCCCGACTTCCTCGAAGAAGACTGGCTGTACGAAGCGATCAGCGAGACCTACATCCCGCTGCTGACGGCCTTCAACACGCTGCGCAATGACGGCGTCAAGTTCCGCGTGACGATGTCCATGACGCCGCCGCTGTGCGAGATGCTCAGCGATGCCTTGTTGCAGGAACGTTACGCGCGCCATCTGGACAAGCTCTGCGAGCTTTCCGAAAAAGAGGTCGAACGCACAGCCAGGGAAGCGCCCGATTTCCATTCTGCCGCGTTGATGTATCAACGTCATTTCAACGAATGCCGCGAGGTCTTCAACCGCTACGAACGCAATCTGGTGCGCGGCTTCCGCGAATTGCAGGACGCGGGTTTTGTCGAGATCATCACCTGCTGCGCGACGCACGGCTTTCTGCCGCTGATGTCGAATGAGGAAGCCAAACGCGCGCAGATTCAAATCGCCCGCACCAATTACAGCAAACATTTCGGACGCCCGCCGCGCGGCATCTGGCTGGCCGAATGCGCCTTCAATCCCGGCGATGACAAATATCTGGCCGAAGCCGGCATCCAGTTTTTCATCACCGACGCGCACGCGATTCTTTACGGCACACCGCGCCCGCGCCGGGGCATTTATGCGCCGGTTGTCACCGAAACCGGCGTGGCCGTCTTTGCCCGCGACAGCGAAACCAGCGAACAGGTGTGGAGCAGCGAGATCGGCTACCCCGGCGACCCGCTGTACCGCGAGTTTTATCGCGACCTGGGTTACGACGCACAGGATTTCGACTACATCAAACCATACCTGCACGACGATGGCGTGCGCCGCAACATCGGCCTCAAATATCACCGCATCACCGGCAAAGTCCCACTGCACGCCAAAGAACCTTACGTGCCCGAATGGGCGCAGGAACGCGTGGCCGAACACGCCGGCAACTTCCTCGAAAACCGCCAGAAACAGGCCGCGCATTTGAGCTACACGCTGGGCCGTCCGCCCATCATCGTTGCGCCTTACGACGCCGAACTCTTCGGCCATTGGTGGTTCGAGGGGCCGTTCTTTCTCTATTACCTGTTCCAGAAACTGCATCACGACCAGAACCAGATTCAGGCCATCTCGCCGATTGATTATCTGGAAATGTATCCCGACAACCAGACGCAAACGCCCTCGGCTTCATCCTGGGGCGCCGAAGGCTACAACCGCGTCTGGATCAACCGGCAAACCGACTGGCTTTACCTGCACCAACAAGTCGCCGAACTGCGCATGGTCGAATTGGCCGAACGCTTCCCACAAACAGAAGGATTGCTGCAACGCGCGTTGAATCAGGCCGCGCGCGAATTGTTGCTGGCGCAATCCTCCGACTGGGCCTTTATCATCACAACCGGCACGATGGTGCAATACGCGGTCAAACGCTTCAAAGACCACATCCACCGGTTCACGCGCTTGTATGAAATGATCGAGGCGGGCGAGCTTGACGAAGCCTGGCTGACTGATGTGGAAGGCAAAGATAATATCTTTGCTGAACTTGATTACCGTGTTTACGCACCCAGTCTATGAAAAAGACCGCGCCACGACCACCCAGCACCGACTTGCTGAGATTCCTTGCCGTTTATGAGCGAACCGTCGGCGAACTCGCGCTGGCCTTGCGCGAGGTAGTTTTGTCCGAAGCGCCCACTGCCAACGAATTTATCTACGACGCCTACAACGCTGTTGCCATCGCGTTCACCTTCACCGACAAATGGCTGGAAGGCTTCTGCCACATTGCGGTGTACCGTCGCTACGTCAACCTGGGCTTTCAACGCGGTGCGGAACTCGACGATCCGGCGGGCGTACTCAAAGGCACGGGCAAGTTGATTCGTCACTTTCGCATCGCCGAGACGGACGATTTGAAACAGCCGCACATCCGACAATACCTATGCGCAGCGATCCAGCACAACAAACAAACCACGCCCAAACTCAAGACCGCTGCCGCCAAGTCCATCGTCAAAGGCATCAGCCCGACTAAACGTCGGCCGCGTTAAGCTGCATATCCAAAACAGCGCGGGCAGTTGGTCAGTGGTGGTGCCACCGACCAACTGCCCGCGCCTCTTTTGGCACGGTTAAAAGGGATTGCGTATTTTCACCGCACGCCATTCGCAGGCACCGGCACATCGCCGCTTTGCCCCTGGTTTTGAATCAGGAAGCTGCCGTTTGAACTGCGCTTGACGAACCACGTCCCCGATCGCCGCCAGACTGCAATATCCGCCTTGCCATCACCGTCGTAATCGGCGGGCGCGGGAATGTCGAAGTACGGCGCATAATTCGCTCCCCACAGGTCGAGCATGAATTGCCCATCCGAAGATTTGCGGATGTACCAGATCGAATCCGCCCCGCGCCAGATCGCCAAGTCGGCTTTGCCGTCGCCGTCATAGTCCGCTGGCACCGGTGTGTCGAAGTATGGCGCATACCCCGCACCCCATTGAATGCTGGTCACTGTATTCGTCGAACTGTTCAGGATGAGCCAGTTCGGCGTGGGCGCAATGGCGCTGGGCCGGAAGACCGCTAAGTCCGTCTTGCCATCGCCGTCATAATCAGCCGGCACTGGGATGTCGTCCTGCTGCCCGTGCGTTTGAATCAGGAACGAACCATCCGAACTGCGTTTGACGAACCAAGTGCCACTACGCCGGAAAACCGCAATGTCGGTCTTGCCATCGCCGTCATAATCGCCCGGCACCGGAATATCGAAATACGGCGCATAGTTCGCCCCCCATAGATCAAGGATGGCTTGGCCATCGCTGCTCTTACGGATGTACCAGATCGAATCCTGGCCGCGCCAGATGGCGTGATCGGTCTTGCCATCGCCGTCGTAATCACCCGGCACGATGTTGTCGAAGTAGGGCGCATAACCCGCGCCCCATTGCTGCGTGGCGGTCGCGCCATTGCCGCTATTGAGTACCGTCCAATTCGGCAGCGGCGGTGCAGCGCTGGGATTGAAGACGCTCAGATCGGTTTTGCCATCGCCATCGAAATCGGCTTTGGCAGTTTTGTGCTGCTGCACTACCAGCGTGTAATTGTAGGCGCCACTACACCCATTGGCAGCGGTGGCAGTGACCGTAAAGGTAAACGTACCGGGCGCTGTGGGAGTGCCGGAGATAACACCAGCCGCTGAGAGCGTCAGGGTGTTCGGCAATGCGCCCGCAGTGAGGCTGAAGTTGTAAGGCCCTGTGCCGCCACTGGCCGTGAGCGCCTGATTGTAAGGCACACCGATTACACTATTGGGCAAGCTCGGCGGATCAAGGGTAATCATCTGGTAAACATACGCCGAGCCTTGGTTGATATTGAAGCCGATGTCGTCGCCATAAGAACTCGCCACCACGACGTAACCTCCGCCAGTGGAGCTTCCAAGCGCCACAAAATCAGCGAAAAAATCGTTTGCCAGACCGTCGCTAGCGGTGAACTTTTGTTGGAATCCCCAGCTCGTTCCAGTGCGCTGGTAAAGATATGCCGCGCCTTTGCCGGCGACATTAAACCCGCCGACGACAATTCTGTTGCCGAGAATCGCGCAACTCTCACCAAAGGTCGCGCCTATAGACGGGTCACTGGCAATGATCTTTTGCTGAAGCGCCCAAGTCGCCCCGCTGCGAACATAAATGTAGGCCGAGCCTTCACCGTTACCAGAGCCCGGCGTACCCGGATTGAGATTGTCTTGCCGCGCGCCGATGACCACTGTGTCGCCATCAATTGCCGATGAAATGCCAAACCAATCCCCTGCGATACCGTCGCCCGCGAGTATTTTGGTTTGCTGCGACCACTGTCCCGCGCTGTTGCGCGTAAAAATATAAGCCGAGCCTTGCTGCGTGTTGATGCCTTCCGCGTCGAACCAAGCGCCGACCACCGCCGTATCGCCCGAAATATCGGCGCTCATTCCGAAATTATCACCGCCCACGCCATCGCTGGCAGTGAGTTTCGCTTGCTGCGTCCAAGTCGTCCCATTGCGGACGAAAACGTAGGCCGCACCGCTGTCAACTTGCAAGGGCGGCCCCACACGGTCAGCGCCCCGCGCCCCGGCGATCACGGTGTCGCCCTCAATGCGCACAATCTCACCCAAAATATCCCCGCCGGAAGCGTCTGAGGCAAAGAGCTTTGCCTGTTGCGTCCAAACGTTATTGCTGTTGCGGACGAAAACATAGGCCGCGCCTTGATTGGCTGCCGTTGTGCCCAGGTCAGCTTGCGATGCGCCAATCACAATTGTGTTGCCGCTGATGCCCACGGCACGCCCAAAATAATCGCCGTTTCTACCATCAGGCGCAGTTAGTTTTTGCTGGAGAACCCAGTTTGTGCCGCCCCGCACGTAAACGTAAACCGACCCTTGACTTAAGTTGCCGCCGACGGTGTCTCCGGGCGCCCCGATCACTAAGGTATTTCCCTCAATTCCTAACGAGCCAAACAGCGCTCCCGCCAATCCGTCCGGCGCGACGATTTTTGTTTCGCAGGGAGCGTCCGGTGACAACGCCCCTAGCGCTGCCGCCGTTGCGGATGAGTTGGCAGGCGCGGCCTCAGCCAGCGCTACAGCAAATCCTTGCTGCTTGAGGTATGCGGTGGCCGCCGCGCCGCGCAAAGATAAGGACGGCAATTTCCCGACTTCGGCTGCGCCGTGAACGGGGGGCGTTGACCAAAGCAGTGTTGCGCAGCAGAGCAAGCCAGCGATAAGGGCGATTGCGAGTCGTTGATACAATCTGTTAAGCCTGAACATAAATACACCTCATAGGATTGGTTGCTTGGAAGACCAAGTTGAGGAAGCTGCGGGTGGCCCGTCATACTTCCCATAGAATTTGCCTTTCAACCAACTAAGGCGCAGCGGAGCGGCCAGGAAGCTCACGCGGGATAAAAAAGTAGGGAATGTTTGACGCACTGCTAGCTTACTGACTCATGTGACGCAGTGAAAAGATTGAGTTTTAATTTGACAGTCTGCTTCGCGCCGGAGGCGCGGCGGACATTAGCCGGTGGTGGAGCGTCAGGCGGAACCACCGGAACCGCGTCAGGATTGATTCCCAGCCCTGAAAGGGCGCTAGACCACAGCTCGTCTGTCGCCCTTCCAGGGCTTGGCGCGCTGCGCTTTGGCCGTCCGGTGGTTGCGCGCCGCGCTCCACCACCGGCTAAGCTCCCTGGCGCCTCCGGCGCACAAGAACTGCCGTCTTTAGCCGTCAAACTACATCGTCAAACTTCCGCTGCATAACATCAGTTACTGAGTATTGCGAGACAAAAATTGACTTGCCTTGAACGCAAGACTTAAGCTGCGCGCCATCCACACTTTATTCTTCTTGCGGATCACTTGCGGCAGATCGTCACTGGCGCATAAAGCCGAAAGGGAGAGGGTTTTGCCGACAGACGTAACCCAATTGTTGTTGGATTGGAACGCGGGCGATCAGGCTGCGCTCGCCGAACTCATGCCGCTCGTCTATGCCGAGTTGCGCCAAATTGCCGCGCGGCAGTTGCGCCGCGAACGCCACGAGCACACTTTGCAACCGACGGCGTTGGTGCACGAAGCCTGGCTGCGGCTCGTCCAGACCAAGCGCCTGACGTGGCAAAACCGGGCGCACTTTTTGGGTGTGGCGGCGGAGCTAATGCGCCGCATCTTGGTGGATCATGCGCGGCGGCGCAGCGCAGGCATACGCGGTGGCGGCGAAACCCGCTTGGCGTTGGATGAAGCCTTGGACGTAGCTCAGCCGCGCGAGGTCGCGCTGTTGGCGCTCGATGATGCGCTGACCAGTCTGGCCGCGCTCGATCCGCGCCAGAGCCGGATTGTTGAATTGAAATACTTCGGCGGTTTGGAAATAGACGAAATCGCTGAAGTCCTCGGGATTTCACCCGCCACAGTCAAACGCGATTGGCAATGGGCGCGCGCCTGGTTGCACCGTGAAATTAGCCGGTAGCGCCAGCAAGCAGAAAGGCTCAATGAAAGAACGTTACCACCAACTCAAAGAGCTATTTCAAGCCGCCCTGGAACGCACGCCAGCGGAACGCACAGCCTTCCTTGTTGCGGCTTGCCAAGCGGATCAGACGTTGCGCGCCGAAGTGAATGAGTTGCTCGCCGCCAACGAACAGACCAGTTACATTGACGCCGCTGCGTTATTGCAAGAGGCGCTCGACGATGCCACGTTGCCGCTCAGTAGCACCGCTGACTCAATGGTCGGTCAACAACTCGGCCCCTATCGCATCTTGCGCGAAATTGGGCACGGCGGCATGGGATCGGTTTACCTGGCGGAGCGCGATGACAAGCAGTTCAAAAAACAGGTGGCGGTCAAACTCTTGCGGGTCGGTTCTTCCATGCAAGCCCAGCACAGCGAATTGATCGTGCGCCGCTTCCGGCAGGAACGGCAGATTCTCGCCTCGCTTGAACATCCGAATATCGCGCGCTTGCTCGATGGCGGTGCGACGCCAGCAGGGCTGCCTTACCTGGTGCTCGAATACGTCGAAGGCCAGCCGCTGGATGAATACTGCGACGGCCAACAGCTATCACTGCGCGAACGGTTGCAACTCTTCCGCACGGTCTGCTCAGCAGTGCATTACGCCCATCAAAACCTGGTCGTGCATCGCGACCTCAAACCCAGCAACATACTCATCACTCAAGCGGGCACGCCAAAGCTGCTCGATTTCGGCATCGCCAAAATCCTCAATCCCGAAAGCTTTGACCAAACGATTGATCAAACGCTGCCCTCGGTGCGTCTGATGACGCCCGCCTATGCCAGCCCCGAACAGGTGCGCGGCGAGGCGATCACGACCGCCAGCGATGTTTATGCCCTCGGCGTCGTGCTTTACGAATTACTGACCGGCCATCGGCCTTATCAGCTTGCGGTACATTCGCTGCACGAGACGGCGCGCGTGATTTGCGAAACGGAACCACCCAAACCCAGCGCCATCGTGACGCGCGCCGAAGTCATCACCGGCAGCGATGGCCGTGAACGGGCCACCATCACGCCTGCCGAAGTCGGTCGCGCGCGTCAGGAAGCGCCGGAGAGATTGTGCCGCCAGTTGGCCGGGGATTTGGACAACATCGTGCTGATGGCGCTGCGCAAAGAACCGCAGCGGCGTTACGCCTCGGTCGAACAATTCAGCGAAGACATCCAACGTCACTTCGACGGTTTGCCGGTGCGCGCCAGCCGCGACACTTTCGCCTATCGCAGCGCCAAATTCATGCGGCGCAACCGGGCGGGCGTAGCGGCGGCGGCGCTGGTGACTCTTTCCTTGATTGCCGGAATCATCACGACCGCCTGGCAAGCGCGTGTGGCCCGCGCCGAACGGGTCAAAGCCGAACAACGCTTCAACGACGTGCGCAAGCTGGCGCACACCGTCGTTTTTGAATTGCACGACGCCATCGAAACTTTGCCCGGCTCAACGCCCGCGCGCGCTTTGCTCGTGCAACGTTCAATTGAATATCTCGACAGCCTCGCCCGCGAAGCCGCGAGCGATGTTGCGCTGCAACGCGAACTCGCCACAGCGTATGAAAGAATCGGCGACCTACAGGGCAATCCCTATCGCGCCAATCTCGGCAACGGCCAGGGCGCGCTGCAAAGTTATCGCCAGGCCTTGGCTTTGCGCGAAGCCGTCCTGCAAAAAAATCCGCGTGACGCGGCGGCGCAACTTGATCTGGCCGATAGCCTGCTCAAACTCTGCGGCGCGGTCGAATATGCCGAAGGCGCGGACGCCGCGTTGAAACTGGGGCAGCGCGCTTTGGGACTTTGCAACGGCGCATTGCAAACGCAACCCGCCAGCGAACGTGGCCGCCAACTGTTGGCGAGCAGTCACGAAACCGTCGGCAATGCCTTGCGCGCGAACAAAAATTTCGACGGCGCGCTGGCCAACTATGGCAAGAGCCTGTCGGGCTTTGAGGCGCTCTTTCAAACGGCGACTGCACCTGCCGACAAAGCCAGATACCAGCGGAACCTGGCGATCAACTTGCGCAAATACGGCGATGTCGAATGGATGCGCGGCCAGCAGCAAGCGGGCCTGGCGCTGGCGTTGCGTGCGTTGGAACAGTTCACCGCCCTCGCGCAAGCCGAACCGAACAACGCGCAGGCGCAATTCGCGCTCTCGGCGCAACATACTTCCCTTGGCAATTATTACTGGGAGGCCAAAGACTTGCCGCAAGCCGAAGCACATTACCGCCAAGGGCTGCAACTGGATGAGCTTTGCGTCAGGAACGATCCCAACAACGTGCAGATGCGGCGCAGCCTGATCGTCAACAGCCAAAATGTCGGCTATACGCTGGCACAACAGGGCCACGTCGCCCAGGCGCAACCTTACTGCGACAAGGCGCTCACCGAATTAGCGGCGTTGCTCAAAACCAACGCGACCGCGCCCGGCTTGCTCAATATGGCGAAGGAGATTTACGGCTACGACGGCGAAGTCAACGTCCTCTGCGCGGAACGGCGCGGCGTGACAAGGGCAGAGAGCCAGCGCTATTGGCAAGCTGCGCTCAAAAGCTATCAACGCAGCCTGGACTTGTTGCAACAACTCAAAGAAAAGGGACTGGTGCGGCAAGTTGACGCGCAACAAGAGGCGTCCTTGCAAAGTGAAATTGCCAAATGCAAAAGCCAACTCGAGCGTTGAGGGCGACGTTGGCGCCGAAGCGGATCAGCGAAATTTTGTCGGCGGATTCGGAGAGGACATAGAGGAGATAGTCTTGCGTGGGCGACTGTTGTGCAAAGCTTGAAGTCGTAAAGGCGAGCAAAGTCCAACCAATGAGAGCAATGGATGAGTAGAACTTCTGCATAACTATTTCCCTCCTGGGGTGATTGCGATAAGGTAGGGCTATGTTGCCAAGCGGACCGCGACTGAGCAAGTATTTATGCTGTAATGCCCTTTGGTAAACGAGAATGGTGCTGGAAGCAATCGGCCTAATGCCCAGTTAAGAGCCGGTCGCTTGGATTCCAAGTTGCCGATGATGGAAGGAAACACAATGAACAAAAAAACTATGACTGCCAAAAAGAGAATACCCGTTGGTCCAAACATCGTTCGCGCTTGGTTCGATACGGTAATCAATCCGCTTTTACAAGCCTTTGAACAGGAGCAGGAATTTCTCACTCGGCAAAATTGGAGTTGGCGTTATCTGCCGCAACAACTGGAATTCTTCCGGCACACGCAGGCATATCTCGACACCTGGATGCGCGGTAATGCGGAGCAGTTTTTTGATTTTCACCAGGAAATCAAATCAGCCGCCGCTGAACACGATGAAGCGGTGGATTGGTTAGCCGATGCCTGCCGACAGTTACATGACACGCTGATCCAGAGTGCTGCCTTACAGACTATTTACCAAAAGACCACGACGCCAGAGTCGCTGGCTGAACTGGGAGTCAAACTGACCGACCTTTTCGGCGGCTACCCGCTGGAAAATCATCTTGCTTCGCTGGCGCAGCATATCGTCAACAATCTTGGTGAACTACAGAGTTACTACACAACCTCCCCGCTTTGGAATCGCCATCGAGATGAGTTCCTAGCAGTGCTCAAAGACGCTTCAATCAAGCCCCATTATGAGGCAACGTGCCAGCGGGGAGCCGCCTTACGCCTAGCAACAAGCAAACTCGTCGAACTACTAAAAAACTGCCGCCTAACTCTTTCGCTGGAATACGATGTTCCGTATTTTGAGGCAAGAGAGTATAACGCCATCCCAGCCCTACAGAGGTTTTGATGAAGCACAACCCTCTCCCTATTCAAAAAGCAGTCATTGATACTGGCCCGCTTTTTACCGTTCTTGTCCTGAACTTTGTCCAACGTACACAGTATCCCGCACAAAAACGCCAAAATTTGCTGAGAGGTGCAGGACTTGATTGGTACCTTCTGGAGAGCCCCACGCGGCAAGAAAATTACTTACGGCTGTTTGCAAGCATTCCGGTGATGCTCACGACTTCACACGTTATCGGTGAATTACAAGGGCAGCAAAAGCGCATCAAGTCTCACGATCAAAGTTTATATGGAGCAGATTTGCGCAATTTCTGGTTATGTTCAATGGAGTTGTTGCAACAGAAAAACCTGAATGAACGCTTGCTCCGGCTGCTGGATTTATATGCCCAGAACAGCTTACAACAAGCAGTCTGCGAAATTGGGCCGACCGACACGGCATTGATTGAGTTGGCGCGGCAGGAAAACTGCGTACTGCTGACAGACGATGATAGAACGCTGGCACCACTGGCGCGGGCTAACAACGTGAAATATCTGTTAGTGAAACCTCTGCTTGACGAAACAATTTGAACCAATGAGGCAAGTCATGAGCACTTCATACGAACACCTGCTAATCGAAACCACGCCCGAAGGCGTCCACACCATCACGCTCAATCGCCCCGACAAACTGAACGCGGTGAACCTGCAACTCGCCGCAGAGTTGCCGCACGCGCTCAACGCCGCCAGCGCGGACGATGCCGTGCGCGTGGTCGTCATCACCGGTGCGGGGCGCGGCTTTTGCGCGGGTTTGGAATTGTCGCCCGCCAACGTCGCCGCGATGCGCGAAGCGGGCAACAAGACGCGCCACGAACGGCTGGACGATTTGCATTGGGTGGGACGCTGGGTGCTGGCCGTGACGGGTTGCGACAAGCCTGTCATCGCCGCGATCAATGGCCCGGTGATCGGGGCAGGTTGCGGGTTGACGCTGGCTTGCGACATTCGGTTGTTGAGCGAGGCGGCAGTAATCAGCACGGGCTACACGCGCATCGCGCTCTGCCCGGATGCGGGCGTGAGTTACTTCCTGCCGCGTCTGGTTGGTTGGTCGCGCGCAGCGGAATTGATTTTGACCGCGCGCGACATCAAACCCGAAGAGGCCGAGCGCATCGGTTTGGTCAGCCGCGTCTTGCCTGCCGAAAACTTTGCGGCGGGCGTGGCCGAATACGCCAAACAATTGGCCGCCGGGCCGCCGCTGGCGCTGACGTTGTCGAAGCGGCTCTTGCTGGCTTCGATGGATTCGGACTTGCGCAATCACTTGCGGCGCGAGATCAACGGCATCATGCAATGCCTGGCGAGCGCAGACACCAAAGAGGCAATGCAGGCGTTTGGCGAAAAGCGGCGGCCTGTGTTTAACGGGCACTGATGTTTTGCCCACGAAGGCACACGAAGAAGACACGAAGTTATTTGCTTGTCTTCGTGTCTTCTTCGTGTGCTTTCGTGGAGGACAGTTTTGGGAGAAAGAATGTCAGCACCGGAAATAGAGACGGGTTTGGCGCGTTGGCACGAGTGCGTGGCGAGCGGCGACATGGCGAAGCTGGACGAATTGACAGCCGACAACGTCATCTTTCGTTCGCCCTTTTTGTGGAAGCCGAAACCGGGCAAAGCGATGCTGAAACTCGTGCTGAACGCAGCCTCACAAATATTCGAGGATTTCGCCTATCACCGCCAGATGACCGATGGCACGTCGTGGACGCTCGAATTCAGCGCGCACATCGGCGCCATCGAGTTGAAGGGTGTGGACATCATTCGCTTCAATGACGCAGGCCAGATCGAAGAATTCGAGGTGCTGATCCGCCCGGCCAAGGGCTTGCAGGCGCTGGGCGAGGCGATGGCACGCAAGCTGGCCGAACAAGGCATGTGGGAGCAATTCGCGCAAGGATAAACAACGAATGCTGAATCAAGCGGAAGAGTTGCGCACGCGGTTGTTGCGCGTAGGCGAAACGGTGCGCGATCACGTGCTGGCCGAATTGCGGCGGCAATCCACCGAGGCGCTGTCGGAAGTCGCGTTTGAAACGGCGGCGGACAAAATCTACGTCATTGACCGCTCGGTCGAAACGATTATGCTGCCCGCGCTGGTCGCCGAGATTCAGCCGCTGACTTCGTTCGCGCTGATTTGCGAAGGCGTAAATGACGAAGAGCCGCTGGCCTTCCCGGCTGGCACGCCGTTGGATGAATGCGCGGCGCGGCTGATCATTGATCCGATAGATGGCACGCGCCCGATTATGTACAACAAGCGCTCAGCCTGGTGGCTGGCCGGCCTCGCGCCGAATAAAGGCGCGGCGACCAGACTCAGCGACATCGAAATCGCCGTGCAGGTCGAAATCCCGACGACACGCGCGGCCTTAACCGATAATCTTTGGGCGTTGCGCGGGCAAGGCGCACACGGCGAGACGCTCAATCTATTCACCAACGAACGCACGTCTTTTACGCCGCAGCCCTCACGCGCGATCACAATCAGCGGCGGCTTTGCGTCCTTCTTTCACCCTTTTCCCGGCGGCAAAGAAGTCTTCGCGGCAATGGAAGAGGCACTGGCGCAACGCCTGATCGGCGGCTTGGAAGTCAGCAAGACGGCGCTGTTTGACGAACAGTACTTGACCACCGGCGGACAGCTTTATGAATTGATGTGCGGGCGTGATCGGCTGTTGGTGGATGTGCGCGGGCTGCTCTATGAAAAGTTCGCGCGCGCGGGCAAGGCCACCGGCCACGCTTGTCATCCTTACGATCTGTGCACCGCCTTGATTGCCGCAGAAGCAGGCGTGTTGCTCACCGATGGGCGCGGCCAGACCTTCGACGCGCCAATGGATACGACCAGCGATGTCTCGTGGATCGGCTTTGCAAATGCGGCGATTCGCGCGGAGGTTGAGCCGGTGTTGCTTTCTTTGTTGGCGCAACACGGCTTATTTTGAAACCGGCGCCTACCCCTGGGCGCGTAGGCATCCTTGCCTGTTATAAAAGAAGGCACGCAAGCTTCCTTTCCTCTGTTTTCGCTTGGTGCGGAAGCAAGGATAAGGAACGCTGCGCGGCATTTATTTTTAGCAGGCAGAGATGCCTGCGCGCCCAGGGGTGTGCGCTCTTTTGCAACTATCCTTAAAAATACCTATGCGACCACTTCGTTTCAGCCTCGCCTTCGTGCTCTTGTTCACGGCGCATTTGCAGGCGCTGGCGCAAGTGCCAGCCACTAGCCCGCTCGACGCGCAAATCCGCGCCGAAATCGCCCAATTCAAAGGCCAAGTCTGGCTGCACGCCAAAAACCTCGACACTGGCGCGACCTATAGCCTCAACGGCGACCAGCGCACGCGCACCGCCAGCACAATCAAGCTGCCGATTATGGTGGCGACCTTCGGCCTTGTCGCCGACGGCAAACTCAAATGGACGGATGAACTCGTGCTGACCGACGCCAAAAAAGTTGCGGGTTCAGGCATCCTGTTCGAGTTTCACGACGGGCTGAAAATCACGCTGCGCGATTCCGTGCATTTGATGATTACGATCAGCGATAACACGGCCACCAATCTGGTGCTTGATGCGGTGACGGCGGACGAAGTCAATGCGCGGATGGACGCGCTCGGCTTCAAAAACCTGCGTTCGTTACGCAAGATCAATGGCGGCGGTGAGAGCCGGGCCTTCAGCGACGCGAGCAACAAACGCGCGGACGGCACGACCTACGGCATCGGCATGAGCACGCCGCAAGAGATGGTCGCGTTGCTCGAACGGCTCGAACGCGGCGAAATCATTTCGCCCGCCGCGTCACAAGAGATGATCGCCATCCTCAAGCGCCAGCAGGTTCACGATGGCGTAGGCCGCCACCTCAAAGGCGTCACCATCGCCAACAAAACCGGTGCGCTCGACGCGTTGCGCGCGGACGTAGGCATTCTCTATGCGCCACGCGGGCGCATCGCTTACGCCATCACGACCGATTACATGCCAGAGGCGGATTGGTCGCCCGACAATCCGGGCCTGTTGCTGCTATCGCGGCTGTCTGAATTACTGCTCGACGGTTTGGGCAAACCGCCCGAAACAAAACCCGCGCCACCCAAACAGGAAGAAGGATCAGCCCAACTCAGCAAGCAAGCCTTCGACAACATCGAAGGCCACTTTCACGACGCGCTCGGCACTTACGCCGAATTGCTGCTGGCGAATCAATTGATCGCGCAAGGCCAGCTCACACAAATGCCTTTTGCCGTCACCAAGACCGAAACCAAGTTGAATGCCGCGCTCGCGCAGTTGCCGGCAACTGATGCGCGCCGCGCCCGCCTGCAACGCGAGGTGGAATACATCCGCAGCGCCGCCCAGCAAGGCGCACGAGCATTACTGACTGACAGTGGCAGAACGCTCGCCACAGTGCGGCATACGGCGCGCGAATTCGCCGATGCTCACGCGGCTGATGTGCGGTTGGAATTCACCGACGGCACGGCGCTGCCCGTCTCGGTCAAGACCGACAAATCGAACAAGGTAGCCGTCGCCGAAGGCCAGACGCCCGACCTGTTCAACAAATGGCTGGCGCGCTATTTCAACGTGTCGCGTGAGGAATATGACGGGCTGATCCGCGAATTGGGCTTCGCGGATGAAGCGGAGTTGAAAGCCAATTACCGCCACGTCGCGCGCCTGGTCGCCGAAGTCCTCATCCGCAAACTCGCGCTCAGCGATTGCGCCGCTAGTGATTTCAGCCGCGCCCGCGCGACCAACCTTGCCGCCGCGCAACACCTGTTCAAGCAACTGCGCCATTACAAACACGGCAACGACGCCAGCCGCGTCATCATCTTCGACCGCGTAGATGGCGAAGTGAAATGGGATTCGCGGCTGGATGCGTTGGATGTGAATGCGCTGACCGCCGAACGCATCTCGTTTCTGCCCGCACGTCCGCGCAACGGTGCGGCGACGGCGACAGAGTTTGGATTGAAGATTGATCGCCAAACCGTCGTGACCTTTCAGATCAAGCATCGGCGGGGGAAGGCGAAAGGGACGGCGCGGCAGTATGAGTTTTCGGATCTTACGACGCGGCTGAGTTTGTGAAGTTGTTTATGTCTGAACTAGGCGATTACCTGAAACTTTAAGCACGATTCGCTTCTGCTCGAATGCGCCGCAACTCTTCTTGATACTCGTCCCAAGTTGGGTCATCAGCAAACCTGCCGATCATAGTTTCCCACGGATCAAGTTCTTGGCTAGATTGTGAGCCCCCGATTTGCACGTGCAAAACCTCGCCGCGTGCCAGTCGTTCTTCCAAAGCAGCACGAACGTTTTCGATAGCTTCATGTTTGGTGTGACCCGTGGCAACACAATCCGACCAACCAAGCGGGTAGCAACGAAGCCAATCTGTGGCTCGTATTCAACAAAAATTTGATATTCCATAACGGTTATCCTTTCCTATTGGCTTAGGTCATTTGGCTGGCCCCCAAACATATTTCCCCGCTCTATCAATGTAGCCGATGTTTCCGTCTCGAAATTCAACTTTGGCGATCCCTTCAACAAAATCGCCCAAGCTATTCGCATACCCGTCTATCTTTAAGACTACATTGCCAGTCACATCAATCAGTCCCCATTTGTAACCTATATCTTCAATAAATGTCCCTGCTGGCGTTGTATATTGGCGATTAGGCTCCAAAACGACTTGAGCCAGGCCATTAACAAAAGGCCACGCATTATAGTAATTCATTGCAAGCACTAGCTTGCCCTGCTTATTTATGTAGCCCCATTTCCCATTGAATTCGACGGCGGCCATGTCTTGCGAAAATTCTCTGGCCCTATCAAATTGAGGATTGATTACGATTTTCCCTGTTTTATCAATGTACCCCCACTTACTACCGATCTGTACAGCGGCCAATCCTTCAGAAAATGAATCGGTGTCGTCAAAAGCCGGTTGGATTACTACTGCCCCTTTTCTGTTAATGAACAACCATTTCTCGTCAATAACGACAGGATTCAATCCTTCTGACCAGCCTCTGTCCAACGTATACAAAGGCTGAATAACAAATTTGCCCGCGCGATTAATGAAGCCGAATTTCCTCCTTCGAGACACCATAGCCATACCTTCTTCATCGAACTGGCCGAATCCAATCCAGTCGAATTGAGGTTGAATAACAAACTTCCCCGCTTTGTTAATAAAACCCACCTTTTTGTTAATCACCACGCCTGCCAAGCCTTGGGAAAATCCGACTGCAACATCAAATGCCGGGCTAATTACGATTTTTCCGGATTCGTTTATATAGCCATTTTTCTTGCCGACCCTGACAACGGCTAGCTCTTCGCTAAACTCATCCGCTCTATCAAACTGCAATTTGATAATGACTTTACCTTCGTTGTTGATGTAACCCCATTTGCCGCGTTGAACGACTGGGAACAATTTGCTCGTCTTACCTTGTCCGTATGCAGTTAGCGGCATAGCTACAAAGAACAAGTACACCCAAATTACGACTGCTCTTTCAATTTGCATGGCTCGCTACCTCAAAGTGAATCTGGCTTACCCTTCCACCCGCTCTGTCTGCGCATTCCACTTCACTTTCCGTTCCTGCCGCAATGCCAAATTGCCAATGTGGCAAGCGCGCGCGCATTCGACCGCCACGCGGATGTTCGCATTGGGCGTTTGGCGGCTCTTGATGCAATCGAGCCAGTTGCGGATGTGCGCGATGGTGCCGTCGGCGCGCGAACGAATCGTGATCGTAGGTTTGATTTCGCCCGCGTTGATGCCGGGTTCGCCGCCTTCAGGGTGAATCGTCATAACGTTGCGGTCGAGTTTCATGGTCGCTTTGGTGCCGCGCAGTTCGAGGCCGCCGTCGTCTACGGCGGAATGCATTTGGCCGAGATAGGTGGCGCTGAAATCTTTGGGATAGTCGAGCACGCAGGTCAGCGTGTCGGGGCATTCGAGGTCTTTGAGCAGGTAGCGTTGGCCCGTCGTCAGCGCGCTCGCGGGCGTGGGCGAGCCGGTGTACCAGTGCACGACGTCAATCCAGTGCGACATCAGGTCGGTCAGCGCACCGCCGCCGAAATCCCAAAACCAGCGCCAGGTGCGGTATTTGAGCGGCGTGACCTCCTGCGCAGGCGCGTTGCCGAGCCAGGCTTTTTGATCGAACTTGGCGTAGTTGAGTTCTTTGGGCACAACGCGCGAATAATAGTTCTGATACCACCACATGCGCACGGCGGTGATTTGGCCGAGCGCGCCGCCGTCCACCAATTGTTTGCCGAGGATGAAGTGCTCCCAACTGCGCTGTTGCGTGCCGGTTTGCACGACGCGGCGGCTGGCTTCGACGACTTTGACAAGCGCCGCGCCTTCTTCAATTGAGTGCGTGACGGGCTTTTCACAGTAAACATCCTTGCCCGCGTTGACGGCGTCAGTCGTCATCTTGGCGTGCCAGTGGTCGGGGCTGCCGATGATGACGGCGTCTACGGTTTTGTCATCGAGCAGCGCGCGATAATCACCGTATTGTTTGGCGTCGGGCGCGTGTTCGATGGTATCGCCCATACGCGGCGAATAGACATCGCAGATGGCGGTGAAGGTTACGTCAGGATTTTTCTTGGCGTTTCCCATCAGCGAACGGCAACGTCCGCCGGTGCCGATGGCGCCGAGGCGAATGCGGTCATTCGCGCCGAGGACGTTTGAATAGGAAAGCGCGGTCGTGACGGTGACGCCCGTCGCAGATGTTTTGAGAAAGTTGCGGCGCGAAAGCGTTGTGTTTTTCATGTCAGCCTCGATTGAAAAGCAGTACCGCGCGTCAGCCAGCGCGACTGTTGAAAAGCGGTACCGCGCGCGTTAGCCAGCGGCATTGTTTGATTGTGTGGGTCAAGACCGCACGACCGCTTGCTGACGCGCGCGGTACTGTCCCTACGGCTTCAGAGCTTGCGCAAGGCGCGGAAGCTGTCCACGACGACCAGCAGCAGCATCACAAGGAAGACGCCATACACAAGCGAATTTGTGAGCCACAGCGGCAACAGCCACGCCGTCAACAAGGCAAACAGCGCGGCGAGCAACACGGCTACGCCAGCAAGAATCAGGTCGCGGCCCGCGACTTGATTCGCTTCGTACCAGACATACGGATCGCGCAGCGTTTTGGGCACGCGGAAGCCGTACCAGTGATTCGGCGGCACGCGGCGCGTCATCAGCGGATAGCCGGCGACAATAAGCGCGATGCCCGCGAACATCCATAACAGATTGACCATTGCGAGACTCCTGGCTTGGTGTAGTTTGAAAACAATGAAGAGTGTTTACCACGAAGAAACGAAGAACACGAAGAGGAAGAAAGACTCGCAAGTTTGCCTGCTCACTTCGTGCTCTTCGTTGCTTCGTGGTTTCATTTTCTTGAAGACTTTGGCTTGCAGCCAGCAACTGTATTCAAAGCAAGCCGCGCTCTTTCACTTCCAAATACTTGTTCACCAATTGCAACGACAAATTCCCGGCGGGCACATCCAGCGCCAAACCGCCCAACTCCGTAATCCGCGCCAGCGCCTCTTCGCGTTGTTGCAACAACTCTTCGGCGACGCTTTGCTGATAGACGTCTTTGACCGTGTGCGGCGTTTTGGCGACGAGCGCGCGCAAATCATTATCGCCGATGGTCACGATCAGCGGCAGATGGCGTGGCAGCAACGTTTCGGTGTAGGTCAGCAATTCCGCCGAAGCTTCCCTGTCCACCAGATCGGTGAGGATAATGACCAGCGAGCGGCGCTTGCAGTGTTTGGCCAGGTATTGAAAGGCGCGTGCGTATGACGGCTCGATCATTTGGGCTTTGACGTTGTAAAGCGCTTCGAGCAAGGCGCCCATTTGGGCGTGCCCGCGTTGAGGCGGCAGATAGGTCGTGACCTGGCGATTGAAGACCAGCAGGCCCAGGTTGTCGCCGCCACTGGTCGCTACATAACCAATCGCCAGCGCGGCGTTGATGGCGTGATCGAGTTTCGCCAGCTTGTCTATGCGTGAAGTCATCAGGCGTCCGGCATCCAGCATCACGACGATGCTTTGATTGCGTTCGACCTGATATTGCTTGGTCGTCAGGCGGCCCCGGCGGGCGGTGGTGGCCCAGGCGACGTGACGCAATTCATCGCCTGGGACGTAATCGCGCAGGCTCTCGAATTCGCGGCCCTGCCCGCGCATGCGCACGCGGCGCAGCCCGGCTTGCAACAGGCGATTGCGCTGCGCCTGTAATTCGTATTTGCGCGCTTCGTGCAGGTTGGGATAGACCTTGACGTGTTGGGCTGCCGGAACCGAAGCCTGTTTGATCACCAAGCCCCACGGCGCGGGCCAGCGCAAGACGACATCGCCAAAGTGATAATCGCCGCGCGCCGCTGCATACAGTTTGTAATTGACGCTTGCTGCCAATGGCTGTCTGGCGGACAAGCCAAAGGTATTTGCCGCCGGTTGCCGCACGGGCGTGACTGTCATGATGCGTTCGCCACGCAATTCCAGCTCGGGCGGATATTCGTCTTTGAGGATGAAGGTGATTTGACGCGGCAGTTGATGGCTAATCGTAATCTCGACCTCATTTTCGGCCCCGATCATAAAGCGGCTAGGTAGGTCGCGTTTGACTTCCAGGGCCGCTGCGTCTTCAGTTTGCCCATAATCCCATCTAGCCATGACCAGCAAGAACAGATCGTATGCGAGCAAGCCCCATCGCAGCGCCGGTTGATCCCAGACAAAGGCCAACGGCAACGCGCCCAACACAATCAGGATGAAGAAACGCCAGGTGAAAATCATAAAGCAGTAGACAGTAGTCGGTAGACAGTAGTCAGTAGTTGGTTGCTGGTGGTCGGTGGCCGCTGATGCTGACTACTGACTACCGACTACTGACTACTATCTCGGAACTTCAACCGCCGTCAGGATTTCGTCGAGTACGGCATCGGCGGTCAACCCATCAATTTCCGCTTCAGAGCGCAGCAAAAGGCGGTGCCGCAAGGCCGGACGGGCGACATCGCGCACATCGTCCGGCGTGACGTAATCGCGGCCGCGCATGGCAGCCAGGGCTTTGCTTGACAAGAGCATCGCCACCGATGCGCGCGGGCTAGCCCCCCAGAGCAGGTTGGGATTTTCGCGCGTGCGGCGCACCAGCGTGACCAGATAATTTTGAATGCCCGGCTCGACGCGCACTTGCCGGACATAAGCACGGCACTGCGGGATGGCGGCGGGGTCTTCGAGCGGCTCCAGGTTGACGGCTTCGAGTTTGCGGGCGTTGAACCCGGCCTGCCAGTTGGCGACGACCTGCAACTCTTGTTCATGCGTGGGGTACTGAATCAGGATTTTTAGCAGGAAGCGGTCGAGTTGCGCCTCGGGCAAGGGATAGGTGCCTTCATATTCAATCGGATTTTCCGTCGCCAACACTAAAAAGAGTGGTGAAAGATGATGGCTTTCGCCGTCAATCGTCACCTGGCGCTCTTCCATTGCCTCCAACAACGCGGCCTGCGTTTTGGGCGGCGTGCGATTGATTTCGTCAGCCAACAAGATATCGGTAAAAAGCGGGCCGTGGCGCAAGGTGAATTGCGAAGTGCTTAAGTTGAAGACATTGGTGCCGGTGATGTCCGAAGGCATCAGGTCGGGCGTGAACTGGATGCGATTGAACCCGGCGTTAATCAGTCGTGCCAGGGTTTTGACCAACAGCGTCTTGGCCGTGCCTGGTACGCCTTCGAGCAGGGCGTGCCCTTCGGCAAAGAGGCAGACCATAATCTGGTCAATAATTTCATCCTGGCCCACGATGACCTTGTGGACTTCGTGGCGGATGTGGGCGGCAATCTGGCTTACATATTCACTCATGCGATCTCACGGGTGCGGCGTTTTGGTCTGGGAAATACTTGCGATAGGCTGCCACTATAGCCAAAGTATGCGCTGGCGACAAATTTTGACGTTCATACTTCCGCTATTCCTACAAAGGCATGTCAGCATCACTCCTACAACGTGCCGCAATTTGTAAAATCCCCTGCTGTCAGTAATTAGCCTAGTCACTTTTGCATATAAAGTGTAAAAATTAGCTCGCTTTATCATATTGAATATAGTATTTATATGGCCTCTCACGGTAGGAGCACGAGCATTTTGCGACGGTAAAGGTGTTGGAGGTGGTGATGAAGTACTGCTCGAACTGCCAAAGTTCATATCCTAATTCCCAAAGTTTCTGTCCCAAGGACGGAACTGTCCTCGCCATGAAAGACCGCTACGGTTTGGCCGGGCGGATCATCGCGGACAAATATCAAATTGAAGCCCTCGTCGGCGTCGGTGGCATGAGCGCGGTTTATACGGCGCAACAGATTGGTGTGGGCCGCCGCGTCGCCTTCAAAATTCTGCTGCCGCATCTCGCCAACAATGCCCAACACGTCGCCAACCTGTTTGAACGCGAAGCCAAAACGGCCGGTCAACTCTCCCACGAAAACATCGCCACCATCTTCGACGCCGGCCACACGACTGATGAAATCGCCTACATCGCCATGGAATGGGTGGATGGGCAGACGCTGGAAGACGAAATTGCCCAAAATGGCCCGTTAAGTTTGGAACGCAGCGCCGTCTTGTTGCGCCAGATTTGCGCGGCGCTCGATGTAGCACATTCCAAAATGATCATTCACCGCGATCTCAAGCCCAGCAACATTATGCTGGCGCGCCGTAGCGACGGGCAGGAACAGGTCAAAGTGCTTGACTTCGGTCTCGCCAAACTCGCCAATGAAGCGAAAGACGTGTTGGTTTCGACCGCCGTCGGCACGCCGCATTATGCCAGCCCGGAGCAGTTTCAGACCGGCGCCGAGATTGATGCGCGCACCGATATTTACGCACTGGGCGTGACGGTCTATCAAATGCTGACGGGGCGCTTGCCGTTCAATTCCGGCTCGGTGCACGAAGTCATCCGCCAACACATGCTCGAAGTGCCGCCGCCAGTCCGTGAGGTACGCCCGGAAATTCCGCAATCCATTGACGACCTGGTGCAGCGGATGCTCGCCAAAAATCCGCACTATCGTCCGCAAAAAGCCAGTGAAGTGGTATTTATGTTTGAGCGGGCTTTGGCCTTAATGCTGGATGATGACCCTTCCATGCATTTGCCACCCGAATTAACCCTGGCCGACCTGCCTTACGGCTCCCACGTGCACGCCAATGCCCAGCATCACGGACAAACCCGCGGTCTGACCGAAGAGGATGCCCACACGACGAGCAATCCGTTTCAAGTCCGTTCGCACCGCAGCGGCGGAGCCAATAACTTCCAAACGCGTTCACAACGCTCATCGGGGCTTGGTTCGCGCGTCAACCTGCTCGACGATAATTTGGACTATCCGAGCCTGGCGGAGCTGGCCACTTCGGCACTCGCCCCGCCCCCCAACCGTTTCTTGCGCTGGTTCAAACAGCACAAAGTAGCGGCTGCCTGGGCCGTGGCGACTTTCCTCTTGCTGTCCTCGTTGGGCGTTTTCTTCGCCGCCAAACCGCTCCTGACAGAAAAAGACACCGTGCTCGTCGCCGATTTCATCAATAAAACGCAGGATGATGTTTTTGATGTCGCGCTGAAACACGCGCTGACAGTGCAATTGGCGCAATCGCCCTTTCTGAATCTTTTCCCCGAAGATAAGGTGCGCGAAACCCTGAAATTTATGGGCCGCAAGCCAGACGAGCAGCTTAGCCGCGACATCGCGCGTGAAATTGGGCAGCGGCAAGGCTTGAAGGCGATTATCGTGGGGCGCATTGATAAAATCGCCAATCACTACGCCATCTCGTTACAGGCGATCAACAGCCAAACGGGCGAGGCGTTCGGCGACACGCTGGTCGAGGCGCAAAGCAAAGACCAGGTGCTGCAAGCGCTCGGCCAGGCGGCCACCGAGTTTCGGCAGAAGCTGGGCGAATCGCTGAGTTCCCTCGAAAAGTTCAACAAACCGATCCAGGACGCCACCACCTCTTCGCTCGACGCGCTCAAGGCCTATTCGCTCGGACGCGAACAGAACAGCCTGCGCGGCAATCCCAATGAAGCCTTGGCGCTTTACCAACGCGCCATTCAACTCGATCCCAATTTCGCCCTGGCCTATATCGGCCTGGCTACCATTTATGCCAACAAGGGCGAAACGGAGTTGAGCGCCGCCAATGCCGAGCGCGCCTTCCAATTGATTGACCGTGTGAGCGAATCTGAGAAACTCACCGCCGCCTTCTTTTACCACTACCTGGTGATGGGCGATTTGGAAAAAGCCATCGAGACCTTGCGGTTGGCCCATCAAACCTATCCGCGCTCGGCTTCGCCGCTGATCAATCTATCGGTCAGCCTGGGGCAGATGGGCTTGTTTGAAGCCGCGCTGAATCAGGCGCAGGAAGCCATCAAGATTGACCCGCGCAACCTGCGCGCCTTGCATAACCGGGTCGAGTTGCTGATTCGTCTCAATCGTTTCGCTGAGGCCAATGCGGCCCTCAGTGAAATGACGGCGCAGAAATTCGACACGGCCGCGATGCACGGATTGCTTTTCCAATTGGGCATGGCGCAAGACGATCCGGCCTTGGTGCAGCAGCAGATCAATTGGGCCTTGAGTAAGCAGGATGACAACCGCGCGCTCACCTGGCAGGCCCAGACAGCCGCCTTTCACGGGAAATTACGCGAAGCCGCGCGGCATTATCAAAATCTTGGGGAATTAAACAAACAGCCCGCGCAACAAGCCTCCATTCAGACTTCGCTGGCCTTGCGCCAGGCTCTCTTTGGGCTGGAAGCCGAAGCGCGCACCACGCTCACCAGCGCGCTGGCTCTCTCGCGCAATGCGTTTGTCAAATATGCCGTCAGCAACCAGACACCTTACGGAGCGTTCGCGTTGGCGCTGGCGGGCGATAGCCAGCAGGCCCAGGCTTTGATCGCCGAAACCGCGCAACAAGCCCCGAAAAATACGCTAGCCAACAATCTTTGGTTGCCCGTGACCAGTGCCGCCATTGCGCTCAAACAGGTGCAACCGGAAAAAGCCATTGAAGCGCTGCGTCCGGTCAGTACTTACGATCCGGCGGCCATTTATACCTCCGTCTGGCTGCGCGGGCAGGCTTATTTGCGCTTGAACAAGGGGCGCGAAGCCGCCGGTGAATTCCAGAAGTTACTGACACAGCGCGGCTGGGAACCGGCTTCGGTCTTTTATCCGCTTTCGGAACTCGGTTTGGCGCGGGCCTATGCCCAACTGGGCGATGCCGCCGAAGCGCGTAAACATTACCAAGCACTCTTCAAATTCTGGCGCGAAGCAGACGCCGATTTGCCCGTCCTCACCGCCGCCAAACGAGAGTTCGCGGCCCTGCGCTGAACACCGTGACGGCTGCCTGCGGACAGGTAAGCCGGAACGCGGGCCAAGCTTCGGCAGATCGCCGGGCCGTTTTGGACTTGCCGCTTTTCCCAAGTCAAAGCAGCAGGTTTTCCACCTTTGGGCGGGAACCTTGAGCGTCGCTCAATGGCCCGCCGAATATTTTCAACCGGTTATTCGCTTAGCAGTATTCGGTGATTTGGTTTTGTTTAGGTGTCTGGAGGTTTTGAATGAAATACTGCCCGCAATGCCAACGTCATTACGCGATTTCGCACAGCGTTTGTCAGAATGATGGCGCAGCGTTGCTCATCAAAGACCTCTATGGTCTGACGGGCCGCATCATCAATGACAAGTATCGGATCGAATCAATGCTCACCATTGGCGGGATGAGCGCCGTTTACCGTGCCCGCCAGATCGGCGTCGAGCGGCAGGTAGCCTTCAAAATCCTGCTGCCTAACCTGGCCGTCAATGATCAAAACATGTTGGTGCTGTTCGAACGCGAAGCCCGCACTGCCGGGCGCTTGACGCACGAAAACATCGCGACCGTTCACGATGCGGGCCGGACGCCGGACGAATTGGCCTACATCGTGATGGAATGGCTGGAAGGCAAAACACTCGAAGAGGAATTCAATAACGGGGGGCAGATGAGCTATCGGCGCATGCTGCACCTCTTGCGCCAGATCGCCGCCGCCCTGGACACCGCGCACGCCCAGGGCGTGATTCACCGCGATTTGAAACCCGCCAACATTATGATTTTGCCGCGCGGCGCGCGCGGCGATGAAGATCGCGATCTGGTCAAAGTACTCGATTTCGGCCTCGCCAAAGTCACCAGTGAAAGCACCGACCTGCAAGTCTCTTCGGCCCTGGGCACGCCGCATTACGCCAGCCCCGAACAATTCCGCATCGGTGAGGAGATTGATGGGCGCTCAGACATTTACTCGCTCGGCGTCATCCTTTACCGCATGCTGACGGGCTTTCTGCCGTTCGAGGCAACCAGCGTACACGCCCTCATTCGCCTGCATTTGCTCGAAACGCCGCCGCCTTTGCGCAACCGTCGGGCCGACGTGCCCAGCGAAGTCGAGTATCTGGTCAATCGCATGCTCGCCAAGACGCCGCATTACCGGCCCGGCACCGCCGGTGAAGCCATCGAAGCGTTGGAACAGTCCTTGCGCGAGCATTTCTCCAGCGGGGAGTTGTTTGCCAATGGCAGTTCCGGCAATCACAAAAACAGCTTTGCCACGAGCACTCTTTCAGGCAATTACACGACGCGCTCACTGACGGCCTTTAGCAATTTCAGCGAACCCCAGAGCGGTAAATATGGCACCCCCTCCGGCCCGCAGACCGCGCCACTTGGCGTCCTCAATTCCGGTAATCATACGGTTGAAACGAATGGCGCAACAGCCAATCTAGCTAGCGGCAACCAAGCCTCCTCTGGCCAGGTCAAATCCACCGGAACATTACCCGCGACGTTGGCAGGCGCAACGTTTGTCTCGGTCAACGCCGCCAACGGCTCGAACGCCAGCAGCGTGACCTCGAACACCACGACCAATCTAGCCGTGCCGGCCGGATTCCTGTCCAGCCGCTTCGCCGCCCAGGCCGTCAAAGCCGCCAAAGACCCGAAGAAAGTCGCCCTGGTGCTGGTTTGCGCGGTGGCCATTGGGCTGGCGCTGTTCTCGTTGATTCGCCGAGGCCGCGCGCCGTTGACCGGAAAAGACACGATCCTGCTGGGCGACATCAACAACACGACGGGCGAAGAGGTCTTCGATAAAACGCTCAAACCCGCCCTAACCGTGCAATTGGCGCAATCGCCGTTTCTGAACTTGCTGGGCGAAGACAAAGTGCGCGAGACGCTCGGTTTCATGAGCCGTCCGCCCGACACGCGACTGACGCGCGACATCGCCCGCGAAATCGCGTTGCGGCGCGGATTGAAGGCCACCCTGATCGGTCAACTCGACAAGCTCGATCAAAGCTACAGCCTGCGGCTCGAACTGGTGAACAGCCAAACCGGCGAAACGCTCACGCGCGCGTTGGCCGAAGCTCCCGGCAAAGACAACGTGTTGAAAGCCTTGGGTCAGGCCGCCCTCAAATTGCGCGAAGAGTTGGGCGAATCGCTCAACACCGTCAAGAAATTCAATGCGCCCATCGAGCAGGCCACGACCGCTTCGCTCGATGCCTTGAAAGCCTACACGCTCGGCGGCGAACAGCTTTATCAGAATGCCAATCCCTTCGAG
This sequence comes from Acidobacteriota bacterium, assembly GCA_016196035.1. Classification (NCBI taxonomy): domain Bacteria; kingdom Pseudomonadati; phylum Acidobacteriota; species Acidobacteriota bacterium. Next base: position 215,980 of record JACPYM010000064.1, read on the forward strand.
GCCATTCCGTTTTATCAACGCGCCATCGAACTCGATCCGAACTTCGCCATGCCCTATCACGCGTTGGGCGCGCTTTACGGCGAGACCGGGCAGGCGCGCTTGAGCGCCGAAAACGCCACCAAGGCCTACAACCTGCGCGAGCGCGTCAGCGAACGCGAACGCCTGACCATTACCGCGCTGTACCATTCAGTCGTTACCGGTGACGCCAACAAGGCGCTCGAAACCTATCGCCTGATGGCCCAGACCTATCCCAACGATGCGCAAGCGCATATCGGCCAAGCCAAACTCCTGTTGCTACTAGGCCAGCCGCAACAGGCGCTGGACGAAGCCGAGACGGCGTTGCGCCTCGCTCCCGCTGAAGTCAATGCGCACAATCTGCAAGCCAGCGCGCTGCTCCGGCTCAACCGCTTCGACGAAGCCAAACAGAAAATCGAACAGGCCCGCGCGCAAAAGCTCGACGGTGTGGGTCTGCGCACGGCCCTCTTCCAACTCGCCTTTTTGCAAGGCAACGGCGATTTGTTGAAACAGCAGATTGATTGGGCGCGCGAACATCAACTCGAAGACAAAGCCCTGGATTGGCAGGCGCAGGTCGCCGCCGCCAATGGCGGCATCAAGCAAGCCGCCGCCGAGTGGCGCAAGGCGATTGATCTGAACCAGCAACGCGGTCGCGAAGAGTTGAGCGCCGGTTATGCGCTGGCCGCCGGGATTCGCCTGGCCTTGAGCGATCAGCCAACCGCAGCGCTGAAATTATTGGATGAAGCCGAGACGCTGGCGCCGGATGGTTTCTTGAGCCACGCGCTCAACACCAATTTACCGTTCGGCCCGTTCACTTACGCGCTCGCCGCCAAGCCGGAGAAAGCGCAAGCGCTGGCCGACGAACTCAGTCACAAGCGTCCGCAAAATCTGTTGTTCAACAACGCCTGGCTGCCGCTCACGCGCGCCTTGCGAGCCGTGCAAGCCAACCAGGCCGAGCAAGCGCTGGAAATGCTCCGGCCCGCAGCAGCCTATGAGAACGGCACCCAGCATTATTTCAATTGGGTACGCGGTCTGGCGCTGCTGAATCTCAAGCGCGGCCCGGAAGCCGCTGCCGAATTTCAAAAGATTCTCTCGCAGCGCGGCGCTGATCCGGTTTCGCTGCTTTATCCGCTGGCCCATCTGGCGATGGCGCGCGCCCAGGCAGTGGCCAATGATCGCGCACGCGCGCGCATTTACTACAAGGATTTCTTCACGCTCTGGAAAGGGGCCGACGCCGATTTGCCGGTGCTGGCCGAAGCTAAAAAGGAGTTTGCTGCTTTGAAATAATCGGGGCTTATGCAAATCGCGAAGGTGTTTGCCACAGCGGTCTGCGGCCACGGCAAGCGGACATTTTGCCCCGCTTACCGTCACCGCAACATCACGGTGGCCACCTTTGCATAAGCCTTGAGACCGACTTTGTCTGGCGGTGTGGTGCCATTTTCCATCGTCAGTATTCAAAGGTCATTTGCCCTGAAAACGCCCCACCCGGCCTTTCAGGACAAGGTGCTTTTGAACTGCCCTTCATGGGAAGGCACTTGCTGCCTCTCCGCAACCACGACCACACACCCGCGCCAGACACGCGGGTTCCCCTAGTGGAGGAGACATGAACCATCGTTTGAAGCACACAGGTGCTGATTCACTTACCCCAAACTACCGCCCAACGGCTGGCGCGCCGCCTACACACCACGGCCAGCCCGGCTTCCGTAACCGCAACGCGCATGAGCTTGACCCCGTCGCGGCACCGCTTGCCGGAGCCAGCAACGCCGTCTTTGCTCCACCGCCGACATTCAATCAACCGCCCCGGGTGAGTTTTGTTGCGCTCAGCGACAGAATTGCCAGCCAGACGCCAGACCAAGCTTCCCCCTCGAAGCAGGTCAGGCGCGCTGAACGGTCCGGGCTTCGGTTGAATTTTAACGCCCTCACCACAGCCGTTCGCACGCTGCGTCGAGACCCGCAAAATCTGACGCTGGCGCTTTTGCTTACGCTGCTGGCGGGCGCCTCCGTTCTTTATCTTTATGCTGGTTGAACAGCGTGTGCCTGGTCAACCCGAGGCGGTGACGCGCTGCATCAGGTTGACCAGGCAAAGCCGCTGTTCAGTATCGTCAGCGGTTGGCGCGCACGGCTTTAGACCGGACGCGCTGGCCGCCGACTGTAGCAGCCAGTTGAAATCGTAGCTTTCCCGGTGTGCCGGGAGCACTCAGTGAGGTGCCAGATGAAGTATTGTTTGAGATGCCAGCGCTCTTATCCGCCCAGCCAGGCGTTTTGTTTGGAAGACGGCGAGCCGCTTTCGCTGAAAGACCTCTACGGCCTGACGGGCCGCATCATCGCCGATAAATATGAAATCACGGCCCTGGCCGCCGTCGGCGGGATGAGCGCCATCTATCGCGCGCATCAGATCGGCGTGCACCGGCCCGTGGCCTTCAAAATCCTCTTGCCCAACATCGCCGTCAACAACGCGGACATGCCTTATCTGTTCGCGCGCGAAGCCCAATTGGCGGGACGGCTTTCGCACGAGAACATCGCTACCATTTATGACGCTGGCGAAACCGAAGACCACGTCGCTTACATCGTGATGGAATGGCTGGAAGGACACACGCTGGAAGCCGAGTTGCACGCGCGCCGTTATCTCAGCTACGAACGCATCGGTTTTCTCTTGCAGCAGGTGGGGGCCGCGCTGGATGCCGCTCACGAAATCAACATCATCCACCGCGATCTGAAACCCGCGAACATCATGATCACCAAACGGCCCGATGGCAGCGAACGAGTCAAGGTCTTCGATTTCGGCCTGGCCAAAGTCATCGCCGACAGCGTGGACATCAAAGTCTCCTCCGCCCTGGGCACGCCGCATTACGCCAGCCCCGAACAATTCCGCACCGGCGAAGAGATCGGCCCCAGCTCCGATATTTATACGCTGGGGGCCATGCTCTATCGGCTCTTGACGGGCCGTTTCCCCTTTGAGGCCGCCAATGTCCACGAATTGATTCGCTCGCATTTGCTCGAAACGCCGCCGCCGCTTTCCCTGTATCGTCCCGGCATTCCCAGCGAGATCGAGAATCTGATCAATCGCACGCTGGCCAAGACGCCGCATTACCGGCCACGCCATGCGTCAGAGGTGGCCTACGAATTTATCGAGGCCGTCCGCGACTTGCCCGATTACGAATTAGGCGGCGAATTGCTGGCCAGTGAAGAGAATCTGCACATCAACAGCAATCCCTGGCACAGCAACAGCGGGCACAATTCGGGGTCAAATTCGGGCGGCACTTCCGGTTTGAACGCGGGCAACTCAGGGCGCCGCTCCGGTTCCGGCGCCAGCAGCCGTAGCGGCTCAACACGCATTGAACCTGTCAGTTTCAATCGGCCTACGAATAGCCCCTTTGATTCCCCTAGCGTCAGGCGTTCGGGGAATTACGTTTACACGGGCGCACCGGAAGCCAATTCTTACGATGCGCCCGCTTATTCGCCGCTGAATTCCACGCAGGAATTGGACGTGCCACCAGCCATTCCGCCGCCGCCCGAACCGTCCTCGAAATTGCGCCGCGCAGGGTTGGGCGTCTTGGCGTTGGCCTTGCTCGGCAGCCTGTGGGTGGGCTATCAATTCTTCCGCACCAAACTCACGCTGACCGAAAAAGACACGATCCTGCTGGCCGACATCAGCAATGCCACGGGCGAAGACGTGTTTGACCGCACGCTGAAACAAGCCCTCTCCGTGCAACTGGCGCAATCGCCCTTCCTGAATATGCTAGGCGACGACAAGGTGCGCGAGACCTTGCGCTTTATGAATCGCAAGGCCGATGAACGTCTCACGCGTGAAGTCGCGCGCGAGATCGCGTTACGGTTGGGCTTAAAAGCGGCCATCGCCGGGCAGATCAACAAACTCGACCGCCACTATTCGATCACGCTCGAAGCCCTCAACGCCCAAAGCGGCGAACCCTTTGCGCAAACGCTGGTCGAAGCCGACGGCAAAGACAACGTCATCAAAGCGCTGGGCCAGGCCGCCGCCGAATTGCGCGAACGCCTGGGCGAATCGCTCAGTTCGATTCAAAAATTCAACGCGCCAATTGATCAGGCCACGACGTCATCGCTCGATGCCTTGAAAGCCTATTCGCAAGGCCGCGACCAATACAGTTTGAAAGACAATTACATCGAAGGCGTCGCCTTGTATAAACGCGCCATCGAACTCGATCCGAATTTCGCGCTGGCTTACAACGGGCTGAGCATCATTTACATGAACACCGGCCAGGGCGAATTGGCGATTGAATACGCCGGTAAAGCCTATAACCTGCGCGAACGTGTCAGCGAACGCGAGCGCTTGGCGATTGCCGCGTCTTACTTCCTGGTCAATGGCGAAGTCGAGCGCGCCATCGAAGCGCAACGCCTGACCGTGCAAACCTATCCGCGCCTGGTCGCGCCGCACGTCAATCTCTCGGTCTGTCTCAACCGCTTGGGCCAGTTGGAAGCCGCCGTCGCCGAAACCAAAGAGGCCGTGCGCCTCGATCCGACCAACGGCACGGCCTATCAAAACCAGGCTGATTTGCTGGTGCGTTTGGGGCGCGAGGACGAAGCGCTGCAAGTTATCGCCGCCGCGCAAGCCCAGAAACTGGATCGGCTGGGCTTCCGCGCCACGCTCTTCCAAATCGGCTTTCTGAAAGGCGATGGCGCGTTGATGCAACAGCAACTGGCCTGGGTCAAAGGCAAGCCGGATGAATTCCGCAGCTATGAATGGCAGGCGCAAACGCTGGCTTATGAGGGCCGTCTGCGCGAAGCCGACGAGTTGTATCGCCGCGCGATGGAAGGCGCCCGGCAGCGCAATCTGACCGAAGTGGTCGTCTCGCTGGCCATGCAAAATGCCTTGCGCCAGGCGCTGGGCGGCAACACTAAGGCGGCGCAAAAGCTGTTAGACGAAGCCGTCACCCTGTCGCCCACGACCTTCTCGCTTTATTCGGCCAGCAAGGCCGCGCCCTTCGGGCCGTTGATGCTGGCCCTGGGCGGCGCGGTGCAACAGGCCGAAGCTTTTGACGCCGAATTGGTCAAACGCCAGCCGCACAACACACTGGCCAATTCGATCTGGCTGCCGTTGAGCCGCGCGGCAATCGCGCTGCAACGCAATCAACCGGACAAGGCGCTCGAACTCTTGCGCACGGTTTCCAATTACGAAGCCGGCGCGTTTTTCTATCCCGCCTGGTTGCGGGCTAACGCGCTGTTGAAATTGAAGCAAGGCCACGAGGCCGCCGCCGAGTTTGAAAAGATTCTCAGCCTGCGCGGTTACGAGCCGACCTCGCCCATGCGCCCGCTGGCGCGTCTGGGCTTGGCGCGGGCGCAAGTGCTGCTGGGCGACACGGCAGCAAGCCGTAAGTCATACGACGAATTTTTGGGCATCTGGAAAGCAGCGGATGCGGATTTGAGCGTGCTGGCCGCCGCCAAAAAAGAAGCGGCAGCGTTGCGCGAATAAAACGGCTAAGACATCCATGAAATTTTGTCCCCAATGCCAAAAAAACTTTGCCGTGACGCTCGCGGTCTGCCCCGCCGACGGGACGGCCTTGGCCTTGAAAGACACTTATGGACTGAGTGGGCGCGTCATCGCTGACAAATATCAGATCGGCGAGTTGGCCGCCCTGGGTGGCATGAGCGCCGTTTACCACGCGCATCAAATCGGCGTGAAACGCCACGTGGCGTTCAAAATCCTGTTGCCCAATCTGGCGCTCGAACACCCGCGCATGCTGGATCGGTTTGAGCGCGAAGCCCATCTGGCTGGCCGCTTGACGCATGAAAATATCGCCATCATCCACGACGCCGGACAGACGCCGGACAGCCTCGCATACATCGTGATGGAGTGGCTCGACGGCGAGTTGCTGGAAAGCGCTTTGCAGCAACGCTATTTTTTAAGTTACCAGCGCATTGCCTATCTGCTGCGCCAAATCGCGGCGGCGCTGGATGCAGCCCATGCGGCGCGCGTCATTCACCGCGACCTGAAACCCACCAACATTATGATCGTGCCGCGTCCGGATGGCCGCGACTGGGTCAAGGTTTTCGATTTCGGGTTGGCTAAGGTGCTGGCCGACAGCATGGATTTGCAAATCTCGCACGCGCTGGGCACGCCGCATTACGCCAGTCCCGAACAGTTTCGCCCGGGCGAAGAAATCAGCGGCCAATCCGATATTTATTCGCTGGGAATCATTCTGTATCGCCTGTTGACGCGCCACGTGCCGTTTGACGCGCCGGATATTCACGAATTGATTCGGCTGCATTTGCTGGAAGTGCCGCCGCCGCTGGCGCGCTGGCGGCCCGCAGTGCCCACCGCCCTCGAACAACTGGTCGCGCGCATGCTGGCCAAGACGCCGCATTACCGGCCCGCGACGGCGACGGAAGCCGTAGACCTGTTTGATGAAATCATCCAGGCCCTGCCAGCGGCTGAACGGGAACGCGAGCTACCGGTCAAATCACGGTCCGCCGAACAGGCCAAGCTGGCCCTCGGCACACACCCGCTCACACCGCAACGCGGGCGCAAGCAAAATAGAGCCGCATCCACGCACGCCGCCCGGCATGCGGCAGATTTCAATGAGGTGCGGCAAACGAAACAACTCACCCCGCCGGCGCCCGTCGCACCTGCGGCCCAGGACACGGTGAAGCCGGTCAACGCCGCGCCAACCGCCCCCAACCAGCCACGGCCCAAAGCCACGTCGTCCAAAAAGGCCTCGTCCAAAAAGGCGGCGCCCAAAAAAGCCAACCCGCCGCGCCTTGAGACCGGCACGTTACTGTTGATCGGCTTGGTAACTTTATTGCTGGTCGCCTTGGCTGGCTACTTTTTCTTACATCGCAACCCGATATTGACCAGCCAGCACACCACGCCGGCTACTTCCACAGACTCCGCATCCCACCACCTGACATCACATCCGATTCGCGGAGAGAACCATGAAATATTGTCCGAAGTGCGAAACCTCGTTCGCCGCCTCGCAAACCATTTGCCAGCATGACGGCGAAGCGCTGGTGCTCAAAGACCTGTATGGCATGACAGGCCGTGTGATCAATGACAAATACCGCATCGGTTCATTGATGAGCATCGGCGGCATGAGCGCGATTTACCGCGCCGAGCAACTGGGCGTCGAACGCCAGGTGGCTTTCAAAGTGCTGCTGCCGAATCTGGCCGTCAACAACAACATGATGCGCACGCTGTTTGAACGAGAAGCCCGCACGGCGGGCCTGCTGATGCACGAAAACATCGCCACCGTGCATGACAGCGGCCACACCTCTGACGACTTGGCCTATCTGGTGATGGAATGGCTGGACGGGCAAACGCTCGAACGGGAGTTGCGCCAGGAAGGCCAACTCAACTATGCGCGCTGCGCCCGGCTCTTAAACCAAATCGCCGCCGCGCTCGATGCCGCGCACGCGCAAGGCATCATCCATCGCGATCTGAAACCGAGCAATGTCATGCTCGTGCCCCGCCCCGATGGGCGCGACACCGTCAAGGTGCTCGATTTCGGCTTGGCCAAGGTCGCCACCGAAGCGTCGGACATGCAGGTTTCGTCCGCGCTGGGCACCCCGCATTACGCCAGTCCCGAACAGTTCCGCATCGGCGAGGAAATCAGCGGCCAATCCGACATCTATTCGCTGGGCGTGCTCTTGTATCGCATGCTCACCGGGCGGCTGCCTTTCGATGCAGGCAGCATCCATGAATTGGTGCGCTTGCATTTGCTGGAAACGCCGCCGCCGCTGCGCGAATTGCGCCCTGACACGCCGCTCGAAGTCGAAAATCTGGTCAACCGCTTGCTCGCCAAAACCCCGCAATACCGCCCGGCCACAGCCGCCGCCGCCGCCGAGGAGTTTGAACGCGCCGTGCGCAATCATTTCGGCACGCTGCCCACCGAAGCGCCACAGACCAACTTCACCTCAACTCACGTCAGCCCCGGCAGTGCGCCGTCAGCAAGTCTTTCCAGTTCCGGCCCTCGTTCCGCCAAACAGACTTCGGCAGCACAGCGCTCGCTGCCACCGCCACCCGCACGCGGCATCAGCCAAACCGCCTCGTCAGCCACCTTCGTCTCAACGACAGGATCGGCGGGCGCGGTAACGTCCGGCGTCGCCGCGCAAACATCCGCCAGCAACGCCACGGCGCCGGCAGCCTCGCGCTTTACCACCGCCATGCTGGTCAACACCACCCGCCCCAAGAATTACAAGCCCTGGCTGACCACGGCCGCAGTGGTGTTTTTGGCAGGTATGGCAGGCGTTTATTTCTATCTCAGCAGCCGCCCCAAACTGAGCGCCAAAGACACAATCATGCTGGCCGATTTTGACAACACGACGGGCGAAGAGGTTTTCGATCAAACGCTCAAACAGGCGCTGGCCGTGCAATTGGCGCAATCGCCTTTCTTGAACATGCTGGGCGACGACAAGGTGCGCGAGACGCTGCATTTTATGAACCGCAAACCCGAAGAAAAAATTACGCGCGCCATCGCCCGCGAAATCGCGCAGCGGCGCGGCCTCAAAGCCATCTTCGCCGGGCAGATTGACAAGCTCGACCGCCATTACGCGCTCACGCTCGAAGCGCTGAATACGGAAACCGGCGCATCGCTCTCGCGCGTTTTCTTTGAAGCCGAGAGCAAAGACCAGGTCATCAAAACGCTGGGCCAGGCGGCCTTGAAATTACGCGAACAACTGGGCGAATCGCTCGCTTCGACGACCAAATTCAACGCGCCCATTGAGAACGCCACCACCTCTTCGCTCGAAGCCTTGCAGGCCTATACGCAGGGGTACCAGCAACTCAATTTCAAAGCCAACTTGCGCGAAGCGATTCCGCTTTATCAGCGCGCCATCGAACTCGATCCGAATTTCGCCATGCCGCATTACCAACTGGCCATGATTTACACCACGCTGGGCCAGCCGCGCTTGAGCATCGAACATTCGACCAAAGCCTTCAACCTGCGCGAACGCACCAGCGAACGCGAACGCCTGACCATCACCGCGCTCTATTACTCGCTCGTGACCGGCGAAACCGAAAAGGCCGTCGAAACCTATAAACTGATGGCGCAAAGCTATCCCAATTCCGCGCTGCCACACAGCGGCCTGGCGGGCGTTTACCGCCAGACAGGGCAATTGCCCCTGGCCGTGACCGAGGCCGAAACCGCCCTCAAACTCGATCCCAACGAAGTCGCGCCGCATCTGTTGCGCGCCACGGCGTTGATGCGGTTGAACCGGTTGGATGAAGCCAACCAGAAGCTGACTGAATCGCAGGCGCAAAAGATTGACGGGCTGGGGTTGCGCGCGGCGCTCTTTCAATGCGCCTGGTTGCAAGACGATCAGGCCCTGCTGCAACAGCAAATCAATTGGGCGCGCGAAAATCAGCACCCTGACAAGGCGCTGGATTGGCAGGCGCAACGGGCGGCGGCGGGCGGTCGCTTGAAAGAAGCGACAGGGCTTTGGCGGCAAGCGATGGATGCCGTGAAACAACGCGGTCAAAAAGAACTCGGTGCGCCTTATGCGCTGGCGGCGGGCCTGAGTCTGGCGCTGGCCGGGCAAACATCCGAGGGACAACGTTGGCTAGATGAAGCCAATGCGCTGGCGCGTGATAACTTCACGCACTATTCAGTGCTTTCAACAGCACCCTTCGGGCCGCTGACTTACGCGCTGGCGGGCGCCAGCGATAAAGCCCAAAGTCTGGGGGACGAAGTCGCGCGCAACCAACCGCAGAACACGCTCGCCAACCAGGTCTGGCTGCCCATCACCAAAGCCATCCTGGCGAACAGACAAGGCAATTACGAACAGGCGCTGGAACTGTTAAAACACCAGGCGCAATACGAAGGCAGCTCGTCCAATTACTCGAACTGGGCGCGCGGCGAAGCCTTGTTGAAAATGCGACGCGGCTATGAAGCCGAGATCGAATTCAAAAGGATCATCGGCAATCACGGGCTGGAGGCCGCCTCGTTGCTTTATCCGCTGGCGCACCTGGCCACCGCGCGCGCGCGCGCCTTTATCGGCGATACCGAAGAGAGCCGTCTGTATTACAAAAAGTTTCTCGAACAGTGGAAAGACGCCGATGCCAATTTGCCCATCGTCGTCGCCGCCAAAAACGAACTCGTCGCCCTCAAAAAGGCGGAGACGAGCGCCCACAGCGAACAATTAGACCAGCAGTTAAGAGCTGAACGGCGCAGCTGGTTCGCGGCGTTGACGGGTGTCTTTCGGCGTTCCGTACCGGCAAGAACATCTGCGCTGTGAACGACGCCTGCCAAACTTCCCTTTCGTAAATATGCAACGCGGCGGCAACGGTCTGTTGAGACCGTTGCCGCCGCGTTGCTTTACTTCACTGGCTTTCAGGCCGCGCCCAAAAGCCATTCCGACCCGCCCCCTTGCTGCTGCAAAAAAGGGTTGGTCAGCAAGGCTTGCGCAAAATCACGAACCTGTGTTCTGCAAGTAATGCCCTGATTCCCGGCTCCTGATGTTCAAGAAATCAGCCGTCAGTAGCCCTGGCAGCGAGAGTTGCAGCCTGCTTGAACAAGCCCTGTTTGCAACCCACGGCTAAATCCAACTGCCGCTACGCGGCAAAACCCAATGCTTTGAGCGTGACCAGCAATCTCAATCGCGCTGGTAAATCACGCGGCCATCAAACACGGTCAGCACCACTTTCGCCTTCTCAATCTGGACCGGATCAATCCTGAAAATATCCGCCGAGAGCACGGCCAAATCCGCCAGCTTGCCAACTTCCAGCGTGCCTTTCACCTTTTCATCAAAGCTCGCGTAGGCCGAGCCGTATGTAAAGGCGCGCACGGCTTCGGCGACGGTGATCTTTTGTTCAGGCACCCAGCCGTCGGGATGTTTGCCGTCCAGCGTGCGGCGCGTGACGGCGGCGTAAATGCCCAGCAGCGGCACCAGCGGCGCGACGAACCAATCGGAACCGAAGGCCAGCACCGCGCCTGCGTCGAGCAGCGAGCGGAAGGCGTAGGTGCCTTTGGCGCGTTCGGGGCCAATGCGGTTTTCGGCCCAGCGGCCATCGTCAATCGCGTGGTACGGCTGCATCGAGGCGATGACCTGTTGCGTGGCGAAACGTTTGATCTCTTCCGTTCGTAAATGCTGCGCGTGTTCGATGCGGAAGCGGCGGTCGCGCAGGCCGTTGGCTTGGGCGGCGGCGGCGTAAAAATCAAGGATGGTTTGGTTGGCTTTGTCGCCAATGGCGTGGATGGCGATGTGTAAGCCGGCTTTGTCGGCGGCGCTGATGCGGTCGCGCATTTCGGCTGCTTTGACCATCTCGTCGCTGGGCAGACCCGCTGTTTTCGGGTCGTCGAGGTAGGGTTCAAAAAACAACGCGGTGGTCGAACCGAGCGAGCCGTCGGCGAAGCCTTTCAGTCCACCGATCTTGAGTTTGTCGCTGCCGAAGCCGGCCTGAATGCCTACGCGGGCGAGCCGTTCCCATTGCGAGAGCGGTTGATGCCCGCTGACGCGCACGGTCAATTCGCCGTGTTGCAATAGCATTTGATAAACGGCCAGCACATCCGGCGAAGCGGACATGTCCTGCACGCTGGTCACACCGTTTTCGGCGGCGTAGCGCATCGCGGCCTTGAGCGCCTCGGCAATCTCTTCGGCGGTCGGATTGGGGATGACGCGGTAGACAAAATTCATCGCGGCGTCTTTGAGCACGCCAGTCGGTTCGCCTTGGGCATCGCACACAATCGTGCCGCCGGGCGGATCGAGCATCGCGCGCGTAACGCCTGCCAGTTTGAGCGCCAGCGAATTCGCCAAACACATGTGCCCGTCAAGCCGGTTGATGAAGACCGGATTGTCCGCCGTGACGGCATCAATTAATTGCCGAGTGGGCAACTGCCGCGTAGGCAGCGCGGCGGGCGGCCAATTCTCGTGATCCCAATTGCCGTTGAGCACCCAGCGGCCTTTGGGCAGCTTTTTGGCAAACGCGCCGATGCGGTCGCGGAATTCTGTTGGAGTTTTGGCATCACGCAACTGCACGCTCGCCAAACCCGCACCGCCGTCAAAAAAATGTGGCTCATGTGTAACCAGTTTGCATCGTTGCTGTCCGGCACATTCGTCGAATGAGCATCGCATTGATGCGTTTGGCGTTGTACATGGCTTCATAGGTCGCCACGTAGTCTTTGAGATAACGCTTGTGGACACC